>NJEF01000043.1 GCA_002255065.1 Desulfurococcales archaeon ex4484_204
GCCCCCATCTAGGGCCTGACCTTCGGGCTCGGAGCTGGGCTCCCATCACCCCGCAGCGCCCCTAACCAGCAGTAAACCCTCCCAACCAATCATAATAAGGTTCCTGCCCCTAAGTAACTAGGGGGCTCTAATAGCTGGGCTCGCTACCTAAACCTTGGTGTAGATCTCGACCCCCAACTTCTCAGCAGCTTCTAGCGCATCCCTATCGGCGTAGGGCGTTATCATTATTAGCCTAGCAGGCTTCCTGCCCTCAACCCTCTCGTAGAACTCCGCCTTCCTCTTAAATACGTATACATCGGCCTTACCGACATGCGACTTGATCTCGACAAGGACCACCTTCTCATCATGCACCGATACATCGACGTCAACAATGCTTGGGTACTTAAACACGTAGCCCTCGCTGTCAAACCTAGACCACCTCTCAACCCTTAAACCCAGCTCCTCCTCAACAACCCCCCTTAAACCCTCCCTAAAAGCCTCCTCAGCCAGCATACCCCACCTAGCCCCTAAAGCGTCTAAGTGCCTCCTAAGAACGCTGAACCCCTCCATCATATCCCTCCTCAGCCTAGCCATCTCCTCGTCACGCCTCTTGAACCCCTCCATCATGTCCTTTCTTAGCCTGACTAACTCAGCTTCATGCCTATCCAGCCTCTTGAGGATCTCCCCTAGGCCTATCAGGCCCGCTACTGCGTACCTAAACTCCTCGTCCTCCTTCAATAGCTTGAACACCTTCTCCTTAAGCTCCCTTAGAGACACGTCCTCCACCGTGCACACCCCGTAGACCCAGCTACCCCAAGCTATACCGTACTAAGTGGAATAAATATTCACCGAGGCAGCTAGCGCTTATTAGCTGGTCATTCATTAGGACCTCATCCACGTACTCGGATATAGCTACGTATGCGTTAACCGGACGCGACCTAACGCCCTCGGCAAGCAAGCACACCTTAGCACCCCCGACCCTGTAAACCCTCATAAGTCCTGAAGCCGTCCTATAAGTCTCAACAATAGCCCCCCCTAGTGAAGGGGGCCCCTATGGAGAGCGATACATCCCCTCCACCCACGTACATCGATGGGATGAACAAGTGTGGGTGGGCGATCACCGGCACCCTACTGCTAACCTCCCTTAACACCTCGATTAAGCTCCCCGTGTGGTCGTAGTGCCTATGGGATACAGCTATGGCTTCAACCCCCTTAAGCCCTAAACCAAGGATCCTCAGGTTCCTCAGCAGGGTACCCCCCTCCTGACCGGTATCGAATAGGGCCCTCCTAACCCTACCCCCACCATCCTCAACCTCAACAAGTACTGAGAGGCCGTGCTGCCATACGAGCCCCCTAACATCGTAGCCCGAGTAGTCCTCAATAACCACGGTTAGCTTAGCCTTTAAGGCCCTCACCAGCACACCCATAGATCTTTGGGAGGGCTTAAAGGGCCTTCCTCAGGCCTCGGCAGCGAACGCCCTTAGGTACTGCCTCTTAAGGTCCTCCTTAAGTAGGTGGAGGTAGGCCTGCGTCGTCTTAATATCCCTGTGCCCCAAGATCGCCTGAACTGCTGGTAGGTTCATACCCCTCCTCAAAGCCTCCGTAGCGAACGTGTGCCTAAGTACGTGGGGCCTGACCTTCCCCGGGTCGAGACCTGCCCTCCTAGCAAGGGATTTAAGCCTCTTGTAGAGCCCTGAGTAGCTTAGAGGGACTAACCTACCCCCCTCACTAACCGTGGGTAGGTACGCCTTAAGCACCGCCTCTGTTAAGGGGCCGTAGAAGACCACCCTCTCCTCACCGTACTTAGCGTTCCTAACAACTATCTCCCTACCCTCAACGTCTACGTCGTCCTTAGTTATCGATAGGAGCTCCTGGGCCCTAAGACCTGTCTCGAAGAGCAGGGAGACTATGAGGAGGTCGAGGACGTCCCTAGATGCCTCGAGGAGCTTGAGGACCTCCCTATCGCTTAAGGTACCGACCCTAGGCCTGCCCCTAGGCCTTGAAACAGCTGGCAGCCTACCAGCCCTCCCCAGCCACTGGAGGAAGGACCTAACGAATAGGGAGTAGTAGTGGAGGGTTGCCTGAACCTTCCTCCTACTCCTAGAACCCCTAGCGAACCCTTTTCTAAGCCTTTCAAGCCTCCACCTAGTGTAGTCCCTAATACCTAGCTCCCTAACAAGCTCCTTACCGGTAAACCTGAGGAAGTCCGTTATCCCAGCCCTATAGGCCTTAACGGTCTTGTCCGAAGCACCTGATGCGGTGAGGGCTAGGAGGAACTCCTCCAAAGCTTCCCACACGCTTAGGTCCTCAACACCTTCAGGCGGTGGCTGGAGCTCGAACCTAACCATTAACCATACCGAGAGGTGGTTAGGGGTGTATTACCTTTAAAGACCTACAGGTAGGCCCTACTTATGTCTAGGGTCTCACCCGTCTTCTCGATAGCTATATCGAACGCGGTCTCAGCAACCGTTTCGAGGGCGTTGCTAGCCTCGTTAAGCCTGTCTACGAACTCCCTAATAGCTAGGTAGGCCTCATCTAGGCCGAACTCCTTGAACAGCATCTCGTTGTACTTCCTTATGTGGCTGTGGTACTCCGTGATGAGGTTTAGGGCTTCGTTGATTAGGTACGGGTCTAGCTGGGATAGGCACCTATCGACCCTATCGACTATTAGGAGGAGGGTGTCGGTAGCCTCCTTAACTATCTCAGACATCCTAGCTAGCTTAGCCAAGATCTCGCTACCCCTAACCACCAAGATCTCCGATGCCCTGTAGAGGGAGTCAGCGGCCTCCTCAAACGACCTAGCAACAGCTCTGTACTCAGTGACTAGGGTTGGCTTAATCCCTAGGTACTTGCTCACAGACCTGTTAGCCTGGGCTAGGAGGAGCTGCCTAGCTGATAGGGCGTGGAGCCTGTCGACCTCGTTCTCGAGCTCGGCCACCTCGTTGAGTAGGTGGGGCTTCTCCTCAATAATTGAGGTCTGTATGTGCTGTATCATGAACCTAACGAGGTTTGACATCCTGCCCACAACAGCTGTAACTGAGTACTTACTGGGGTCTATCATTATCTGTATTATGACCTTCTTAGGCGTGTGCTCAATGATCTCGCTACCTATTAGGAGCCTCACAACACCCCTAATCACCTTTAGGTGGGCCTCCGATAGAACCCCGCTCACGGACTCTATGACGACCCTATCCATACCGAGTATGTAGCCAGCGTAGATGGACCTAGTGAGGAGGTTCTCCGAGGACCCGGAGCTCACCCTAACCGTGAGGACCCTCTCCCTCCTCCTACCAACCATGCTCAGGGGCGCGAGCCTTAACGTCCCGTCCTCAAGGACCTCAATATTCACCGTGTCGCCGGGCGATAGGCCCACCGACTTAACCCACTCAGCCGGCAGGGAGATCATTAGCGTTGACCTACCGAACCTCTGAACCCTCCTTATCTCCTGCAACATTTATACCCACTAAAACAGTTTTAACATATTTAAAAAGTATTTCCCAAGTTTAAGCATTCAAATACAGACTTAATTACTTATTGCTAAGTATTTTAGCGCCCACCTTTAAAGGTAAGCACAGCTAATGAATTAACTTAACAGCTTAATACCTACCTACGGAAGTATTTAAAGCTTAGGCGACGTGCTTAGTTCATATAAGAAGGAGGTACCGCTAAGGTAGGGCTCCCGCTAAGGGTAGGTGGGAGGTCGCAGTAACTAGAGGACCTAGGTTAGGCGGTGCAGGGGAAGTCAGTGGGAAGCGCTTCCCGCACCAGCGCCCCAGGTACTTAAAGGTAGCGGTTAGGTTAAATAAGCTAATAAAACTTGATTCTAGGGTGCGTTGGGTAAGCGGTTATTGGCGCTGTACGGGTGCTGGCTGTGAGGGTTAGGATGCAGTTAGAGCTCGTTAAGAGGTACTTCAATGAGTTCAGGAGCTTCCGTTCACGTGGTGAGTCCGTATACGCTGTTGAGAGGCTAGCCCAGCTCGTAGTGCAGTCCCTCCTCGATCTAGGGGCTATGATGGCTGTGCACGGAGCTGGTAGGAAGCCCGAGACCTACAGAGGGGTTGCTGAGTACCTAGCTAGGGAGCTAGGGCTTAGTGAGGACCTTAAGGAGTTCCTCAAGGGCTTAGCGGGCTTCAGGAACATCCTAGTTCATGGATACGCGGAGATCGATAGGGGGCTTGAGGAGGAGGCCTTTAAAGCTATGGAGGGGGGGCTCCCCCTAATCTTAGGTAGGTTAGAGAGCTACGTTAAAGAACTTAGGGCGGACCCCGGCGAGGTCATGGAAGTAGCTGCGAGGCTTGAGGGCGTGTTCAGGAAGTATGGGGTGAGGCTAGCTTTCCTCTACGGCTCTAGAGCTAGGCTCGGTGAGGGAAGGGATTACGACATAGCCGTAGTAGCTGACTTCAGGAACGCCTTAGAGTTAGGGAGGTTGCTCGTGGATATAGCTGATGCACTGGAGGTTCACGAGGATTGCGTGGACTTAGTGCACTTAAACACCGCACCGCTAAACCTAGTGTACACTGTCGTGAGCGATGGGAGGGTCATATACGGCGACGAGGAGGAGGCCCGTAACTACCTGTATAGGAGGTACGTAGAGCTGCTAGATCAGTGGACCTACCAACACCGACTGCTTAAGTAGGCCCCCCTAAGGAGAGCTGCTGGGATTAAGTAGCTGTATACCGCTAGCTACTTAATAACCACCCTACCGCAGGGTGAGGGGGCTACGAGCTCTGTTCCCGGAACTGCTGGGAGCCTCGGTAGGTACTCCGAGTAGTGTATGGGTATGAAGTACCTAGGCTTAACGTAGCTAACCACGTACTCAACGTCTACCTCGCTTGTGTGGCCGTAAGCCCTGGCCTCCTCGGCTAGCTCCCTGGGGGCGCTTACCTCATGGATGAGGACGTCGGCCCCTCTGGCCTCGCTGAGGAATGATGGGTTGGGTAGGGTGTCCCCGCTGTAGGCTACTACGTAGCTTGAGATCTTCATGATTATTGATGAGGCCGTTACCGAGTGCTTAGCTGGGATAGCCTTAACCCTAACACCGCCCAGCGATGCCTCGCTCCCCAGGCTTAGCTCCGTGAAGTCCAGGTTCTCAAGGCAGTGGCGAGCCCCGACAGCCCTTAGGAGGTCCTTAACAGCACCTACGGCATCAGGTATTGAGGCGATCCTAACAACCCTACCCCTAGCTCTAGCCATCTGAGCTAGCGTAGGTACGCCCAGGATGTGGTCGCCGTGCCTGTGGGTCAGGATCAGGTAGTCCACATCCCAAGGCTCCCTACCAACACACCTAACGTAGCCCCAGTAGGAACCCTCGCCGAAGTCGAGGAGCACCTTAGAACTCCCTCCCTCAACCAGGATCGAGATGTGCCCGAACGATGGGTTGGTTACCCAGCCACCTACACCTATGAAGGTCACCCTAAGCATGTAGGCACCGCCGAGAAACTAGCGGGCACTGTATATAGGGTTTTAGCTAGGTAGGTTCGGAAGTAACCCCTAACCCAGCACGTAGCTAGCGGGGATGAAAAGCTGGAACGATCCGTGAAGCCATCTACGTAGCCCTCAACACCTACTCATGCAGGCCGGGCGGGGAACGCTCGATGCTGCATTGTAGGTAGGGCCTGCTGTGTAGGGGCGTTACTAGCCTGGGCTTTAGGACCTGCACTACTTAAGCGCAATTACTGCTTTAAGCCATGGCTACCGGGATTCCTTAACCTCCTTAACGAGGTCTGCCAGCTCTGGGTGGACGTACTCGCCGTTCTCTATGACTACCTCCCCGTCAGCCCAGACCGTTGGGTTCATGCATATGCCGTCGGTGTGGGATGAAGCTAGCCCTAAGCTACCCTTAAACGTTGATGACTGGCTCCCCAGGCCCCACTCAACAACCCCCCAGAGCCTCTCATCCTCAAGTATGTTACCGGTTAGCTTAGCGCCGGGGTTGCAGCCGTAGGATATGTGGGCTATGCAGAACATCTTCGGGTCGTTGAAGCTCTTAAGCCACCTCTCAAACACCCTGGCCTCCTTACCCCCTGAGATCTTAACAACCCTCCCCTCCCTCACGGTGAGGGTTATGGGCTCCTTGAGGAGCCCCAGCTCCTCGGGGGGGCCATACAGAGCCGTTGAACACTATGGTTTCCGTTAATACTTCCCTCTACGGGTGCCCAGTCGACCTGCCCGAACAGCATGTACTCCCCAGGCCCGCTAACCTCCCCCTCAACCAAGACCGGTCTGTGGGGGTCGTTGGCTTCGTTAAGGCCGTTGACGGGGTTAGCTTCACTGTTAGCGAGAACGAGGTCTTCAGGATCGTCGGTGAGTCAGGCTCCGGTAAGACAACGGTTGCTAGGTGCATCCTAAGGCTCTACAAACCCACTGCGGGCTCCATACTATTTCAGGGGAGGGACGTGGCGAGGCTTAAGGGTAGGGAGCTGGGGTTCTTTAGGAGGAGTGTTCAGGCGGTCTTCCAGAACCCCTTCCTATCCCTGAACCCCAGGATGAGGGTTGAGGACATAGTTGCAGAGCCCATTAGGACGTATAGCAGGGTTAGTAAGAGCGAGGTTAGGGAGAGGGTTGCAGAGCTCCTAAGTACGGTGGGCCTCGATAGGTTCCTAGCTAGGGGGTATCCCTACGACCTCAGCGGGGGCAGGCCCAGAGGGTGGCTATCGCTAGGGCTATAGCCCTGAGGCCCAAGCTCGTAATACTAGACGAGCCACATCAGCCCTAGATGTCTCGGTTCAGGCCCAGATACTTAACCTCCTAGCAGACCTTAAGGAGCTAATGAAGCTCTCATACATCATAATATCCCACGACCTATCGGTGGTTAGTACATAAGCGATAGGGTGTCGGTTATGTACCTTGGTAAGGTAGTTGAGCTGGCGCCCACTGAGGAGCTCTTCGAGGAGGCTCTGCACCCATATACGCAGACCCTCCTATCAGCGGTACTGGAGCCTGACCCTAGGTTAATGAGGGCTAAGAAGAGGATAACCCTCCCTGGGGAGCCCCCATCAGCTATTAACTCACCTAAGGGCTGCAGGCTCCACCCCAGGTGTCCATACGCTACGGAGGCGTGTAGTAGGGAGGAGCCGCCTCTAACAGAGGTTGAGAGGGGTCACTACGTAGCGTGCTGGCAGTACCTAAGGAGGTAGTGGGGTTAGGGCCCCCTAACCACCTCCACGAACTCTAGGCTCACATCAACCCTAACTGGGTTCATCGTTATGTAGCTAGTGCTTATCACGTCTACGTCGAGG
>NJEF01000044.1 GCA_002255065.1 Desulfurococcales archaeon ex4484_204
GCCCCCCATCACCCACACAACACATCTAAAACACAACACATCATAAAAACATCGCCCAGAACAAAACACAAAACAAAAAGACACAGTCCAATGATTCTGCCCCTGGCTAAGGGCTATTTATAACCGCCTAAATTATTACCTTTAAACCCCCTATTTTAGAGGTGCTGCGTTTGGTTGGGGGTGAGAAGAAGGCGAGGTTTAGTAGGATGACCATACCTAAGAGTGAGAAGGACTTCGAAATCATAGAGAGGGAGGTGCGTGCTCAGGAGGTTGGTGTGGAGATGCATCCCCAGGAGGTTAGCCCTCAGGCAAGCTACGGCGGTATTGAGGGTGCCCAGGTATTCATTATCAACGCTATAGCCCATACTTTAGGGCGCATAGAAGCAGATGTGAGTAGTATAGGTTTAACTGTTAAGGAGTTGTTAGAGAGAATCGACCAGATTAAGCTCGCTCTAACCAATATAGTTAAGGCGTTGTTATTAAGGGAGCTAGAGGACCCTAGGGCTAGGAGGGAACTCCTAATCAATATACTGAGGAGTCTTGAGGAGTGAGACTTTAATAGTGGTAATATTTTTAATCTCCCGTAACTCCGTACTTTCTGACGGGATGTTGAGTATGAAGTTCTGCCCTAAGTGCGGGTCTGTGCTCGTACCATCACGTAGGGGAGGTAAGTTAGTACTCAAGTGCCCGAGATGCGGGTATGAAGAGGAGGTTAAGGAGGTTGCTAAGAGGGAGTACACCATAGAGACAAAGTCAAATGCTTCGAAAATAAAGACAACATCAGTAATAAGTGAGGGAAAGGAAATAATGAGAAAGAAGGAGGAGTTAGAGCAGGAAAAGGAGGAATTCTACGAGGTATTCCTAGAGCTAATGAGCGAGGAAGAGGGTTCTTAACCCCTAAAAAAGCAATTATTATTGTCACCCCTTACAAGCAACACTAACTTAATAAGGTCTAACATTAACTCTCTTGTTGGTGCGGGGGTGCCCGAGCTAGGTCAAAGGGGTCGGGCTGAGGCCCCGATGGCGTAGGCCTGCGTGGGTTCGAATCCCACCCCCCGCATCAGGAGCTTCTTGATCTTCTCGCAGTTCCCTAGTGATGCACTCCTCTCCCTCCCTGTCTTGGCATCATAGAACTCCTAGAGATAGTAGTGACCATCTATCTTGCGCACCCTGTAGAAAACCATGCATTGTTTCACTCCCCTTACCGCACCCCATCATTTTGTTTTGTAGACCGGGTACCATATCCTTACCGTGCGGGCATCTTAACATGAGTATTGAGACATTGTGAGTTATACATCACTAAGTACTTAGCCCTAAAGTCCTAATAGTGAATTCTTCAGCCCTTGTGTCGCTGATCGATCGCTTCCTGAACCTGCTAGTATTAAATTCGTAAGGCATTACTAAGCATCGTAGGTGTTCTCCAATGAGCTATAGGTCGTGGTCTCCATTCACTTGCCATTAAGCCTAGGAAGCTATACGCTAAGGCAGGGAAGGCAATGCTTACTAGCGTCACCACCCTACCCCCAGGTTACTCCTTCATCAGTTAAACAAAAATGCCTACAGACCGTGAGGTAGCTCACTAAACCTATATAAGGAAATGAGAGGAACGGCCTTGTAGGCACTTACATAGAGCAAGTAATGATAAACCGCTGAGAGGCCTTAAGTACTTGCTACCTAGGAATGCCGATGGTGCGCTGTACTGAAGGTATACACCGTTGTTATTAGCAAGTATGAAGTACTTGAACCAGGCCCCTACTATGGGGAGGTACTTATTGTTTAACCTTACCAGCTCCCCCGCTCTTAGAGCCCATCCGCTTTATTCTTCTAGCTCTCTCCAATGCGTCTAGTAGGTATATTATCTCCTTTATCCTTTCAATGGTGTTACCTCTCTTATCCTCCCTCATTATCTGAATAATTCTCTGCGCAATATTCCTCTCTAGGCTATCCAGCACGGCCTTCGTGGTAAGCTCTACAGCCTCCGTATCCGTTTTAACCACGATCACCGGTCCATGGACCGGGCAAACGATCTCACCGCTCCTTAACCTAAACAGCGGCGAACCGCACATAGGGCATGACTGATTAAGCATTACAGCCCCCATGCGGAGGAGCTCCGCCATCTTCTTAATTACTTCATCAGTTCTCTTACTCAATACAGCTTCCCTTAATTTAACCTTATTTATACCTTTAACTGTATATCCCCTTAGGGGTGATAGCGTTTGGGTTCGCAACCACCACCAGATACGAAGGCTCTTAACGAGGCTAAGATAGTTCAAGCCGTTAGGTTACTTAACAGGATAATAGGGGACTCAAGCGTACCTAGAAATATAAGGAGGGCTGCTATCGAAGCTATAAAAATGCTTCAGGACATGAGCCTATCCCCAGGGGTTAGGGCAGCTAATGCCGTCAGCGTACTCGATGAAGTGAGCCAGGACCCCAACATGCCTATGCATACGAGGACTATGGTATGGAACATAATGGCCATACTATCTACAGTTAAGGACTAGCCAGCAACACCGAAGGGAGTGTAGAGCCATTGAGAAGACGGGGTACAGGAGGTCATGGTAGTTAGAGCTAGGGTTAGAGGCATATACTCAACAGCACTATCGAAAATCCTCCACGACAACGGGGTGGAGCTAGTTGACGTAGCAGAGCCCATAGCTAGGAGGCTCGATATAGACACTAAGAGAGGGCTCCCCGCCGACGTCACCGTTAAGACCGACGAGAGCAACGCCTCCCAGATACTCATACTCGGCTTCCCTAAAGAGGTGGTGGAGGTCTCAGACATACTGGAGAACACCGTGCCGCAGGTAATAACCTACAAGCCTAAAATAGGGCTTTACGCAACCTTCAAAACCGTGGTGAAGGAGAGGAGGGGTAGGGACTGCATAGTTGAGACACCTGTAGGTGAGGCTATACTCGTAGACCACGATAGCTGCAACGTAGGTGAGGAAGTCGAGGTGACCGTGGTTAAGATCCCTGTGAAGCCCGGTGAGAAGATGGTTGTCTCAAGTAAAGTGAGGGTTATTGGTAGATACGCCATCGTAGGGAGAGGTTCGGGCGTCTCCTTCAGCAGCTTCATAAGGAATAAGAACAGGATAACGCAGCTACTAAACGTCTCTACTAAATACATTAGAAACGGCTTCAGCATTAGGTGGCGAAGCAACGCCGATGAAGCCCCCTTAACCGACATAGTGTCTGAGCTCCCTGAACTAATTAGCAAGCTAAGGAAGCTTGAGGAAAGCCTTCATGGAAGCGGGCCCCTTGAGGTGGTATACCAAGGTGAGTACATGAGGTTGCTGGAGTTAACCTATAACTCTAAGCTATACCTCGATGGGGTTAGGAGGAGCGTCACCCCGACAGCACCGTACCACCACATGTTAAGAAGCAGTGGAGGCTCGTTAAGCGCTGTGGTAGACCTACTAGACATAATCGCGGAGAAAGTACAGCCTGCCCTCCTAGTAGAATGGATCAGGAAGTGGATCGTTAAGAGGTTAAGCGATAGGAAGGACATAATTCTTTACCATAGAAGGCTTAGTAATAACGATATAGTCCTTGGCAAAGCAACTGCCATAGAGTGCGACGTAAGTAAGGGTCTTAAAGTCAAACTGCTAAGAAACGTTAAGTCTAAGGGGGTGTATGACGGCCTAGGAGCGCTGAAGGAACCCGGAGATGTCATCGAGACCGAGATTAGTGAGGGCAAGTGGTACATAGTGCACAGGTACTTCACTAGAGACAGCGTGCTCAAAGGCTTATACGTGAACATCAACACACCTCCTGAGATGCACCCCTCAGGATGTATAAAGTATATAGACCTAGGGGTTGATATAGTGAAGGACAGCAACGGTTGTAAAATCATTGATACCGAGGAGTTTAGGGAGTATGTTAAGGAGGAGCTGCTCAACTATGAGTGCCTCGCAGAAGCATTAAAAGCCATAACTGAGGCAGTAGATCGTTTTTGTGCAAGGTAAGGCGCTTCCTACCCTCTAATACCTAGCTTCTCCTTAATTAATGAGAGAACTTCCCTTATAACATCCTCTAAGCCCCTATTAGCATCTACATAAACAAGCTCTCCCTCACCTACGAGCCTAAGATATAGCTCCCTAACGTTGCTTAATAAGTCGATCCTCTCTAGGTAGCCTAGCTTACGTTTCTCCATAACCTCCCATGCCTTTCTTTTCCTTAGGACCCCAACCCTCGGAGGAATATCAAGGTATATGGCAAGGTCAGGCTTAATAACAAAGGCGTTAAGCTTCTTTATCCACTCAACATCAGCACCCCTAGCTCCTTGATAAGCTATAGATGAGTAGTGATACCTATCAAGTACGACCGTATCTCCTCCCTCGAGAGCTGGCTTAATAACTCTCTCAATGTGATAGTATCTATCGGCTGCCATAACTAGGGCCTCAAAAATAGGTCCCAGTAAAGGTCCTTCACGTTCGAGAATCTCAACGAACCTCTTATCAAAGGGTTCGTAAGTATACGTAGCTGGATATCCCCACTCCCTTAACTTCTCAACAACTATTTTAGCAACAGTTGTTTTACCTGACCCATCAATACCCTCAATAGCTATTAAATAATTACGAATATCTCTCCTCAACAACGAGGTACCCATCTTCTAAACACCCCTGTAACCTGCTACGTCCCCCTCTAAGTAGTTCTACGATTTTTACCCACTCACTACTCACTAACCTTAGCAACGGTATGTCAGCCAGAACAGCACCTACAATAGTCACGGTATCAACATCCTTTACAACTATGGCCTTCGGGCACTTACCTTTAACTCGTAGACCATACAATACATATGAGCCGACGGTGCTCCCTACAGCACTAGGAAAGATAAATATCTTGTTAACCACGCTTCCTATACCAAGCACCTCCCCACTCTCAGGGTTTACTTCACCGAGCAACGATATAGGACTGGTACTTATAACTAGCTCCCCACAGACCCTGAAGTCGCTAGGTACGTTTACTACAGGGTTAACAGCAACCCTAACACGCAACATACAGCACCACTTTAAACGTAGTGCTCACGTTACTAACCCTAGAAATTCCCTTAAAATATCCTCCCGATCCATTAAGTATGCCTTAACACCCGATACCTTAGGAATGTAGTAAAGAGCCTTCACTGAGTCTGTAACCACTCTACTAACACCTATCACCTTAAGCTTAGTAACAATGGGGCATACGTTGAAGAGCACCTTCACACCAAGTTTCGCCAACCTCCTAACAACGTCCTTCCCTAGCTCTAAGCCTTTATAAGTCAGGATCCAGAGCTCTTTAGCCTCCTCCCCTCTACGACAACATCTCGTTAAAAAGCGGTTAACTATGCTGATAACCTCTTCATGGCTTAAGTGGGGACAGCCAATAACATATAGTGTTGGTTCGCTACGACCGTCTCCTCTAACCTTCTTAATAAAATTCATGAGCTCCTCCCTTGACACCGAGTACCTAGTAGAGCCCGTTCCTACGAAACCTGCAGCGCCCTTATACCCAGGCGTTACCCCTTCGATAAACACCATCGGCACACTGGAGGCAACAGCAAAGGACGATAGAAAAGCCCTCAACATATCCTCACTTAAACCCTTACCTAAACCGCGAATATATGGTATGGTATTGGCTGATACCTTACCAGCTAAGTAACCTAGGGTAGATGCCTCCTCAATGCTTAAGGGGGTAATTACATTAACTAACACATCCGGCCTTCTCTCATCATCCCTATGCATACCCCAGTAATAGGTCCTACCAACTATAGCAGCCATTAGAGCTAGAGGGCCTCCCTCCTTATTAGTCCGTGCACCAATAACACTGTTAGCATAGAGCACCGCATTACTCTCAGCCCAAGCTAGATGTTCATCGATGACTGGCCTCCTAACATAGTATGGTACACACGTAAATGCTCTAGCACCCATCTTAGCCAGCGCTTTAATGATCCTGAGTTGCTTGTTCCTCACCCCGTAATCGAAGAATGCGGAGGCGAAGTCCGTAAAAACAGATGCGTAGGGGTTAGCTGTAGTATACGTTGAAAAAACAACGTTACTTCCTGCGAGATCCTCCATGAGGTTAAGGCCGTAATCGCCAATATTATAGTAGGAAATCCCTGATATGTGGGCATGGCTTACCTTAATTAGTTTCTCAGCACCCAGCGCCTCACCAACCTTAACCACGACCTTTAACGCCTTGGAATACTGCTCCCCCAACTCACCATTAATTATGGCCTCCTCCTCCCTCGTTAAGTACATAAAACCGCTACACCTCCTTTCCAGGGACCCTAGGTCTTACGTACTTACTCCTGTCCCTAATAGGTGCTGTGGCATCAATACCTACCTTATCTGTTACTCCATTAAACGAGCTCGGATCTAGGGTAGACCCCCTAGCATGCCTTACTACAACTAAACCACGACCAGCCTGAAACCTCGTAGCTAACGCCCACTCAACCTCTATAGGATTACCGGGATCGATATCGCTATCCACAACTACTACGTGCTTTAAGCTTGGATGCCCTGCGAATGCCGCCATTATCGCTGACTTACCGTCCCCCTCGCTCTGCTTATCTATAGCTATAACTGCATGGAGCCACCCGCCACCTCCATCAGTTAATCTAACCTTAGCAACACGAGGTATCACCTCCGAGACCGTTCTCCATATAAGGGCCTCTCGAGGTATGCCCATGAGCAGCCTGTGCTCTATACCTCCCGGTAGTATGACATGGAATGGTATATCATCATTACTAACGTATATCGCCTCCACCTTAATTAAGGGCTGGCTTCTCACAGCATCATATAACCCCAGAAGGTCTACGAAGGGTCCTTCATCCACGTCCTTCAACGTTACCGCACCCTCTATTATAACTGATGAAAGAGATGGCACCGGGATCGCGTACTTAGGTGTTAAACTAATGCATAGAGGGCTACCGCTTAACTCCTTAAAGCCCTCTAACTCAAAAACACCGTATGCTGGTGAGGTAGAGGCTGCTAAAAGGACTAGTGGGTGAACCCCGATAGCTATAGCTATCGGGGTAGGCTTCCTCGCCTTCCTATTCAAGGTAATTACCCTGTATAGATGCCTTGGAACCACACGTATGGCAAACCCCACACCCGGAACGAGCATAAGCCTATGTACCGACGCATTAAAACCTACTACATCGGGTGTGCGAGCTACCACTATAGAGGAGGTTACATACCTACCCCCATCTAGCTC
>NJEF01000045.1 GCA_002255065.1 Desulfurococcales archaeon ex4484_204
GAGGGGGAAATATACGTTAGGGGTAAGAGGGTCTCCTTCAGGTCGCCTAAGGACGCTATAGTTCACGGGATAGGCATGGTTCACCAGCACTTCACCTTAGTTGAGGACTTAACGGTGGTTGAGAACGTCATTCTAGGCCTTAAGGAGTTCGGCATCATATTAAACCTTAGGAGGGCTGCCGATGAGGTTAGGAGGGTAGCTAGCGAGGTGGGCTTTAAGATAGACCCTCTTCAGAGGGTGTGGCAGCTATCAGCTGGCGAGAAGCAGAAGGTGGAGATCCTTAAAGCCCTCTTTAGGAGGGTTAAGGTTTTAATTCTTGACGAGCCGACATCCGTATTAACGCCTCAGGACGTTAAGGAGCTCTTCAAAACTATAAGGAGGCTCGTAGGTAGGGGTATGTCGGTAGTGTTCATATCCCATAAGCTGTACGAGGTCATGGAGATAGCCGACAGGATAGTCGTTTTAAGGAGGGGAAGGGTGGTTGGTAGGCTCAGGAGGGACGAAGCCAACCCTAAGTTGCTAGCTAAGTTAATGGTTGGTAGGGAGGTCTTCCTTCAGATAGAGAAGCCCCCGGCAACCGTTGGTAGGGAGGTCTTAGAGGTTAGGGACCTAAGGGTTCTCAGCGATAAGGGGACCCTAGCGCTTAAGGGGATTTCGTTCCGCGTTAAGGAGGGTGAGATAGTTGGTGTTGCTGGGGTAGCTGGCAACGGCCAGAAGGAGCTTGCCGAGACTCTCTACGGTCTTAGGAGACCGCTTAGCGGTAGGATAATATTTCAGGGTAGGGATATAACGAGGTCAGGAATAGCTGAAAGGGTTAAGTTAGGGATCTCGCTAATACCTGAGGAGAGGGTTAAGTTAGGGATCGTTGCGGATTTCAGCGTGGCTGAGAACTTCATCCTTGAGCTAGTAGATCGCGAGCCTTTCTCACTCAGAATCCCTCTAGTCTCAGCTACAGGTATTAAATCACTTAACAGGAGAGCTATTGAGGAGTACGCGAGAAGGCTAATAAGTAAGTACAACATCGTAACGCCTTCACCGTTCACTAAGGCGGGAAAGCTATCAGGAGGTAACATACAGAGGTTAATGGTTGCAAGGGAGTTTGAGAGGGCGCCGAGATTTGTAATAGCTGAGGAGCCTACTGCAGGCCTCGACGTCGCGGCAACGGAGTACGTTAGGAAGCTCCTAGTTAATATGAGGTCTAAGGGGCATGCAATACTCCTAATATCGAGCGACCTCTCCGAGGTCCTATCCTTAAGCGATAAGGTCATGGTTATGTACGAAGGCGAGATAGGGCGTTGAGCGTAGAGGACATAGGCCTCATGATGGCAGGAGTTAAGAGAATGCCTAAGGAAGAGGTTGAGAGGGCATGGCTATACTAATAAAACTCGTTGAGAGGGAAGTACCTCCCTACATGTTCGTAGCTATACCGGTGATAGCCTTCCTCCTCGCGTTCGCTATCGGCGCTATACTGATGATGTGGGCAGGGGTTAACCCCCTCCTAGGCTACAGCGCCTTCCTCCGTGGCTCCCTAGGGACTCCAGCAGCAGTTATTGATAGCTTAGTTAGAATGACCCCCTTCCTCCTCATGGCTACTGGTATAGCGTTCTCTAACAGGGTTGGGGTGCTCAATATAGGGGCTGAAGGGCAGTACATAATAGGTGCTATAACAACTACTTGGGTAACGCTAGCTCTTCAGCAGGTAGTGAGCCCAGGGCTTTCAATTACTGCATCCATAGTGCTCGCAATAATTATGGGAGGATTATGGGCAGCATTCGCTGGGGTTCTTAAGGCCTACCTAGGCATCAATGAGATAGTAACGACCGTTATAATGAACTGGCTCGCGTTTAAGTTGCTTCAGTGGTTGCTTAGGGGGCCTCTCAAGAGCCCTACAGCTCAGATGTGGCCTATGTCACCTCCCTTAACAGCCACGCTACCCTACATAATCCCTGGTGCAGGGCTCCATGCAGGCTTCCTAATAGCTGTAGCAGTAGCTGTAATGGCGTACTACCTACTCTTCAGAACGAACTTCGGCTTTAAGTTTAGGGTAACTGGCGCTAACCCCGAGGTAGCTACCTACGCTGGCTACGACGTAAGGAAGTTCGTGCTATTCAGTATAGCGTTTAGCGGGGCCCTA
This sequence comes from Desulfurococcales archaeon ex4484_204, assembly GCA_002255065.1. Taxonomy (GTDB): domain Archaea; phylum Thermoproteota; class Thermoprotei_A; order Sulfolobales; family NBVN01; genus EX4484-204. Next base: position 2,135 of record NJEF01000045.1, read on the forward strand.
GCCGGGCTAGCAGGTGCTGGTGAGGTTTTAGGGGTCTTCCACTTCCTCTACGAGGGTATAGCTGTTGGGTTAGGATACACAGCTATAATAGTCGCCTTAGTAGGTAAGAACCACCCGCTAGCCATAATACCTTCAGCGTTCATGTTTGGGGTCATATATAACGGCGTCGTATACCTCCAGTCAGCTACAGGGCTTACCTACACCTTCTCGAAGGCTATTGAGGGCCTTATATACCTCTTCGTCCTGTTATCGGAGGTGTTCGTCCTTTACAGGGTTAAGGTCATTAAGGTGGGTGAGTGATAGTGCTTGAGCAGATGGCTTCATCAGTAATTAACCTGGGCATAGCTATGGCGACCCCGTTAGCCCTAGCAAGCCTAGGGGAGGTGTACTCCGAGAGGGCGGGAATGATCAACCTAGGTATTGAGGGGATAATGCTTATGGGCGCGTTCCTAGGCTTTCACTTCACATACGTAACCGGTAACTTACTAGTGGGTTACTTAATGGGGATAGCAGTCGGCCTAGCATTAGGCCTCCTACTAGCTTTCATGACCGTGACCCTCAGAGTTAACCAGGTAATCGCTGGTATGGGTATATACTTCTTCGGCTTCGGGCTCTCAGACTTTCTCTACAAAACCCTCTACGGCAAGGAGTACGTAACCATTCATAAGAGCATTCAAATACCTATTCCCGGCCTATCAGGGATACCCGTCCTAGGTGAGGGCCTCTTTAGGCAGTACCCCATGGTGTACCTGTCCTACGTACTCATACCCCTAATGTGGTACCTCCTCTATAACAGCAGGTGGGGCCTCTGGCTAAGGTCTGTTGGGGAGAACCCCAAGGCAGCGGATACGATGGGCGTTAACGTGTTCAGGGTTAAGTACCTAGCCCTCATGTTAGGCTCCTCCCTTGCAGGCCTTGCAGGAGCCTTCCTATGCTTAGGGATTACGGGGGTGTTCTTTGAGAACCTAACGTTCGGCATGGGCTTCATAGCCATAGGCCTCGTGTACTTCGGTAAGTGGGATCCTCTGAGGGCTTGGGCAGGCACACTTATCTTCGGGTTTACGTGGTCTATATCAACTACCCTGCAGGAGTTCTTCATAAAGGCTGGATACCCCGGGATGACGTACTTCCTGCTAATGCTGCCCTACATAGCTGTGATAGTAGCGTTAATAGCCGTCTCGAGGGGGGCTAGAGCACCTAAGTTCCTCGGGATACCTTATAGTAGGGAGTGAGGCTAGCGCGGTGCCTCCCTAGAGTAGTGCAGGCCTAGGAGGAGCCCGCTAACTGCCCCACCTACATGGGCTACGACGTTAGGGAAGCCGTAGATGGGCACGCTGCTCAGCATCATTATCGCTAGTAGGAGCGCTATGAGGCTGTACGAACCGGTCCTGCGGTAGTCAATTACTGCTGAAGCAGCGAATAGGCCGAAAGCACCTCCTGAAGCCCCAACTGATAGAGCTAGTGGTTGTGTTACAGCTGATAACACGTTACCAGCTAGCCCGCTTAGGAGGAACGACGTTAGAACCCTCCTCTCACCAGCTAGGCTACTCATCGCGTCCCCGAAGACCTTAAGGCCTATGATGTTTAGTATTAAGTGGTAGATGTTAGCGTGAATGAACATAGAGGTCACCAACTCCCATAAGTAACCCCTAGCAACGTCGAGCCCGCAGAGCATTATAGGGATCTTAAGGACTGAGTGTACTATGTAGAGGGTGCTCGAAGAGTTAATTACCGGTGCATCTAGGAATAGGACCGCGGTAAGTACCTTAGCACCCATGCCTAGGGCTACGAGGGTTAATGCCCCGATAGCAGCAAGTACTAGGTAAGCGGTTATGCATATAGTGATGAGCAGTGTAACACTTCTTAAAGTCCTTCACCTCCCCCGCTCTAAGAACTACACACAGCTGTATAAAGTGGTGTGTTAAGGGTTTTATAGCGTTCTCAGCCCGGATTCACTAGCCTTCACAGCACTGAGGGCTCCTAGGCCCCCCAACTCATCACAGCTCTAAGTACCCTATGCTTTAACCTGCCTAAAACGTTATTCAGGGCTGTCCGTTAATGAGTTTAAGGGCTTACCCTAGGCTTAAACATTAAGGCTAGCTATGCAGTGCAGGCAGAGCTTTAAATGTATTAGTAGCCCGCATAGAACAGGGTGTTAAGGCTTATGAGGGCTATATATAGGTGTAGGGTGTGCGGTAAGTACGTAGAGACCCCTAGGTACTCCGGTAGGGATGCAGAGCCGTTAATCGATGGTAATGATAGGGTAGCGCTAAGCAAGCTAGTATCCTACATACTACGCCACAACCCATCGTCAATAAACGTTAAGATGGATAGGGAGGGCTGGGTACCGATCGATGACCTAGTTAGGGGTATTAGGGGGGTCTGGATACGTAGGGATAGGTATGGGTGGGTTACGAGGGACCACATACTAGCTATAGCCTCCTTAGATCCCAGGGGTAGGTTTGAGGTTAGGGGCGACGCAGTAAGGGCTAGGTACGGGCAGAGTGCGGGGCTGGGTATTAGGTTGTTACTCATGTACCCCCTACATTAAAGGCTTTGAGATGTGTAATAGGTATATAATAGTATATAGCTGTATTTAGCATTACTAATATTTATAAATAACCTTTATATCTAATGCCCACTTAATTTTACGGTAGTGATGGATCCGTTAGTTATGGTTATTGGCTTAGTATTAGCGGTGTATATAGCATGGGCTATTGGTAGTAACGATGCTGCTAACCCGACCAATACAGCAGTCGGCTCCGGAGCCTTAGGGCTTAAAGCAGCTTTAATTGTGTTCTCCTTATCGGCTTTTGCTGGCGCTGTCCTGCAGGGTTGGATGGTTATGAAGACTTTTGGCGGAGGTGTTGTTAGGATTAGGGATCTATATGATGCTGTTATAGCGACCGTAGCTACAGCGCTGTGGGTAACGATCTCCTCCCTCTATGGCATGCCTATATCGACAACCCATAGCGCTGTAGGCTCAGTGCTGGGTATTGGGCTGGCTAGCTACCTAATCCGCGGCGCGGTAGACATGAACGTAGCTGTTGTAGCTAACGTTGTAGCTTCATGGATAACCTCCCCCCTAGGGTCGATGGGGCTTGCAGCAGGGATGTACCTACTAACTAGGAGGTTCGTTAAGTACTTAATAACGAGGGGTGTTAGGAGGGAGGATGTTGAGAGGCTCTTAAGGTACCTCATCGTGGCATCGCTAGCGTACTCCGCTTACTCCTTCGGTGCTAACGACGTAGGTAACGCAACAGGTGTCTACTACGTAGTTGTCGGTAACGTAGCCTCCGAAGCAGTAGCTAGGCTAGCGCTAGCGATTATAGGTGCTGTAGGGATAGCTGTAGGGGGCTTCACGTTAGGTAGGAGGGTTATCGAGACCGTGGCGTATAGGTTAACGAAGCTCGACCTAGTGACAGGTTTCTCAGCGGGGATAAGTAACGCGTTAATAGTTTGGTTGTTTACCACGGTACCTACGTACATCTTAGGATACGGAATGCCTGTATCAACAACTCACGCATCCGTTTCGGCGGTCCTAGGTGTTGGGTTAGTTAAGCATGGGTTGAGGGGGGTTAAGTGGTCTACGTTCCTGAGGATAGTTCTATCGTGGGTTCTCACAGTACCTTTAACAGCAGCACTATCACTAAGTATTAGGGTACTAGTAAGCTATACTTTAGGTGTCTAGGTATGGGAGCCCTTACGTGGTCATGGATAGGTAGGAGGGTCGAGCTTGAGGTAATGGAGAAGTCCTTAAAGCACCTAGAGCTAACGAGGTCTGTTGCTAAGGCATGCCTAGAGCTCTTCCAGAGCCTTGCTAGGTGCGATGCTGAGGGGGTTAGGAGATCTAATACCAGGGTTCACGAGGTTGAGGGGAGGGCTGACGAGATTAAGAGGGAGGTTATTAAGGAGCTGGGTAAGGGCTATATTCATCCAGTTACTAGGGAGGAGCTGATTAGGCTAGCCCTAGCAGTAGATGACATAGCCGCATTCCTTAAAGGAGCTTCGAGGAGGGCATCCCTCATTGAGCCTAGGGAGATCGAGGATGAGGTAAGGAACTACGCCCTCAGAATGGCTGAGAAGGTGCTTAAGGCCGTGGAGCTACTTGAGGAGTCAGTTAAGGCGCTGAATAAGGACCTTAAGAAGGCGCTGGAGCTAGCCGACGCTGTTGAGAGGATAGAGGAGGAGGTCGACGACATAAGGATCGAGGCCCTAGGAGAGGTGCTTAGGTTCTGCAATAAAAGCACGCCGTCAGCGTGTATAGTAGCTAAGGAGATCATAGACTCCCTAGAGAACGCTACCGATAGGTGCGAGGACACCGCGGACGTTATTAGGTCCATAGCCGTTATGAGGTAGTAGCGCTGAGGACGTGTTCATTACTTAAATGAGACTATACGTAGGTACTCGTTCTTTAAGGGGTCCGGACCTAATTCATTATTTACCTCCTCAACCGCCTCAGGCCAGCTTAAACCCTCCTCGAACCTGTACTCAAACAGCTTCACAACCGCTTTATCCATGTGCTCCACCGTCACTGGGCCCTCCCACCCTACGAAGTACCTCAGCCCATGAGCACCCATGGACTTAGCTATATCGGGGGTTATTAGGGAGTAGCAGCTAGCAACAACAACCGTTGAGTTAGGGGGGAAGTAACCGCTTAGCTTCTCTAGAAAGAACTTAGGAAGTAGTGCTAGGTAGGCTTCGTTGGGGTTATGGTAGGGCCTAGCCCTGGTTCCCAGCCATTCCTTCTTCAACTCCTCGAATTCATCGCTCCATGGAACCCCGGTGAACAGCCCGTTAATGATCTTAACCTCCCCGCTAGCGGTTACGTAGGACGCCTTACCTCCGTGAATCCTGAGCAGCACGACCTGGTAGTTCGTTAACCTCTCGTACAAGCTCATGTTAACGTCCCTACCCATAACCACGTCCACCTTAAATCCTGCGTCCTTAAGTATGCTAGTAACCCTACTTAGAAGCTTGCTGTTCGGGAAGTCTATGCCTAAGCTATCAGCGATGAGGGCCTTACCAGCACCAGCAACATTGGGGGTTGGGGGTTCTCCATGAGGGAGCTCGTACTGCACTACAGCGTACAGTGTAAGGGCTATCACAGCTACAGCAATACCAGCCACCACGGCCCGTCGCCCAGCCCTGCCCACCACCTCTCAACCACCCCCTTTCCTAGTAAGCAGGGATAACAGCTGGAGCAGCACGCCTGCAACCAGGAAGTAGTAACCTACCTCGGCAACCTTATTAGCTAGGGCTTCATTACCTAGGGCGAGGTATGTAGCGGCTAGAAGTATGAGTATTGTGAAGGCAACTATGAAGGGCCCCCCGGGGTTCTCCTTTAGGCCCTTAAGGGATAACAATTCCTTTACCGTAACGTCACGTAAAAAAGTGACCGCTAAAATGTTTACTTCCTCCTCACGAAGACGAGCACACCGATCCCCAGAGCTACGGCAGCAGCAACAGCTACAACGCCGGTAGACGAGCCTACCTCCTCGGTAGGTGCTTCAAGCTCCCCGCCTACTACGTACTGCTGTGCATACGTTGTATGGGGTGCTGCAAGCAGTGCAGCGGTTACAGCTAGTACGGCTATCCCAAATAGGAGTGTAAGCACTACAGTCTTCCTCACTTTTCGAGCACCGAAAATATATAAGTATGTGCTCCCTATTTAAAGTCTTCTACCTATAGGGTATGATTGGGTTTCGCGATGTGAAGGGGGTTCTAGCGAGGAGAGCGATCTTAGGGCTGTACTTGCTGCTAACGCTATATTACCTAGCCACCGTTTTAGGGATACCTGCGAGCGTTACTACTAACAGGGTAGTTAGGTTCGTAGCACTGAACGCCTTCCTACTACACGAACCGGTATACGATATCCTACTCCTAATAGCCTTCGCGATAGGGGCCTACGTGTTGGGGCTCCCTAGAGCCTGCGCGCTATCCCTAATCCCGGTAGCCCTAGTACCGTTAATACAGGTAGCTGGGTTACCGAGTAGGTATCAGTACGTACCGCTCCTCGCATCATCCCTGATACCCATAGCGGTTAGCGTGAGGAGATGGCTAAGGGACATCGTGATTGGTTTCTCTTTGATCGTTATCCCCATTGAGGTCGTGGCTGCTTCACTA
>NJEF01000046.1 GCA_002255065.1 Desulfurococcales archaeon ex4484_204
CGAGGAGAGGCTGGGATGCTTACGGGGGGTGCTTTAAGGGAATGATTAGGAAGTACGTTGGGGACGTAGCTACATCCTTTACAGCTATACTGATAGGTATACTGGTTGGGGCCCTAGTACTTCAGCTAGCAGAGTACAGCCCTACGCTAGCCTACGGCTCCCTACTCAGCAGCACCTTCGGAGACTACTACGCGACCCTGGACACGCTAACAGCTATGATGCCCATAATATTCACCGGTGCTGCAGCGGTAGTCATGTTTAAGTCGTCCCTGTTCTTCATAGGTATGGAAGGCAGCTCTACATAGGGGCCATAACGGCGTTCCTAGCTGGCTACCTACCCCCCTCCCAGGCCTCCACGTGCTCGTCTCATTCCTGATCGGCGGGCTGGGAGGGGTTTTATGGGGCCTGGGCCCGGGCTACTTAAGGGCTAAGTTAGGGGTTAATGAGACTGTAACAGCTATAATGCTTAACTAGGTCGCTATATTCCTTACGGACTACATTGTTCAGTACGCCTTCGCGGACCCCAGGGCCTCCATAGCTAGGACGTACAGGAGGGAGTAATTAGTAAATGTCTAAAACAAGTATTCCCTAAATTAAGGGGGGTTATGCTTATGTGGGTAGCGCTGCACCTACTCATTAGTGGGGATGTAGGTAAGTACGCCCTCCTACCAGGGGACCCAGCTAGGGCTAGGAGGATCGCCGAGTTCCTTGATAGCGCCGAGCTGAAGTCTGAGAACAGGGAGTTCGCCATATACACGGGGAAATATGGGGGCGTTACGGTAACGGCCGCCTCAACAGGTATTGGCGGCCCTCAACAGCTATAGCTGTTGAGGAGCTAGCTAGGTGCGGTGTTAAGTATTTCATTAGGGTCGGGACCTGCGGCACTATTAAAGGGGGGTTAAGGTCGGGGATCTAGTCCTGCCGTACGCGGCGGTAAGGCTCGACGGCGTTACTAGGAGGTACGTACCGCCTGAGTACCCAGCCGTAGCACACCCAAAGGTTTTCAACGCGTTGCTTAACGCCTCTAGAGCCCTAGGTATTAAACCTCTAGTAGGTATTGTAGCCTCAGACGACATGTTCTATGCGGGTATCGGCGAGCTCAAGTACTGGTAGTCCATGGGTGTAGTAGCTGTCGAGATGGAGGCATCAACAGTGATGACCATAGAATCTATTAAGGGCCTCCACGGAGGCGCTATACTGGTCGTCGATGGAAACATAGTTGAGGGAACGGGAAAGGCTTCCGTAGGTGCACATAAGGGCTCCGAGGTTGGGGAAGTCGTTAAGGAGGCTATAGACGTGGAGATAAGGGTAGCCCTTGAAGCTGTTAAGATCTTGGAGCGCGGGGCCTAAACACCTACATTGCTTCAGCGCCCCTAGGCGCAATCTTTAAAGAGCTCCTCCCTACCTATGATCTGGGTAAAAACCTTGGATAAAGGTATGGTAACCCTAGTTATTGCCGTAATTATAGCTCTAGCCGTTGGGGTTGCTGTTGGCTGGTTCGCTAAACCCACACCAGCACCCGCTGCTAAGGGCATACCCCCGGGTAAGTTCGCTACCCCGCCTAAGCCGGGGGAGGAGGTAGTTATTATCCACGGCTTCGACGCTGCATACCCCCCGTTCACTGAGGTAACCCCTGAGGGTAAGGCGGTTGGCTTCGACGTAGACGTTGTCGACTGGATAGCTAAGAAGTATGGGTGGAAGGTCATTCACAAGCCGTGGGACTGGTCAACCATAGTTACAGCCCTCGAGAAGGGCGACATAGACATCATTGCTTCAGGGATGACTATAAACCCCGAGAGGGCGTCTAGGAAGATATGGTTTACCATACCTTACTACTACTACATCCACGAGGTCATAGTGCGTGCCGATGAGAAGAGGTCTCTAGAGGAGATCCTTAACTCAGGTGAGTACATAGCCTGCCAGCTAGGCGCTACCTCTGAGAAGTGGGCTGATAAGCTGCTAGCTAAGGGCTATAAGTTTAAGAAGCTAGCCCTGGACTCCTATCCCCTAGCCCTTAAGGCGGTTCTCGACGGCAGAGCTGTTGCCTGCATAACTGACTCAGCCTTCTACGACCCCTACATAAAGAAGCACCCGGAGATTGCAGCTAAGTTCAAGGTCTTAAGCACCCTAGGCGGTATGGAGGCCTACGGGATAGCTACTAGGCCGGGAGACTTCTGGCTTAGGGAGAAGATCAACGAGGCGTTGGAAGAGCTCATGAGCAGCCCGTTATGGAACGAGCTGCTCAAGAAGTGGAACCTAGGTTAGGCCTCAACCTAGAAGCTATTTTTTAGGCTCACACCTGGCTAATTTACGGGGGTGGGGATCTAGTGTTTTGGGCATACGTTCCATACATGCTCGCAGGTGTGTTATGGACTTTCGCGCTAGTTGGGGGTGGTTTAGGCCTCGGCTTCCTCATAGGCCTGCCGATAGCTATTGGCCAGGTCTACGGGGGCAGGGTTGTTAAGGCCTTCCTCGATGTTTATGTGTGGTTTTTTAGGGGGGTCCCCCTGCTAGTGCTCCTCTTCCTGTTCTACTGGGGTGTCTTTCCCGCTCTAGGGCATAAGCTGCCAGCCCTTGAGGCAAGCATTATAGTTCTAGGTCTGAGGAGCGGTGCCTACCAGTCGCAGATATTCAGAGGGGCTATAGAGTCCGTTGGTGAGGGGCAGATGGTGGCTGCGCGCTCGCTGGGTATGAGCAGGGTTAGCGCTATACTTCACATAATCCTGCCCCAGGCGTTAAGGATAGCTATACCTGGGTGGACCAACGAGTACGCAATACTGCTTAAGGACTCAGCCATATGCTTCACCCTAGGCGTGCTGGAGATATTGACGAGGACTAGGTACGTCGTCATAGCTACGGGCGAGGCCCTGCTCCCCTACATAACGGCTGGCTTCCTATTCATATTCCTAACCTATGGGGGGACTAAGGTGCTCAACGTGATCTACGAGAAGACCAGGATACCTGGCCTTGTTTGGAGGATGTGAGGTGGTGGATGGTGGACGTAGTTTTAAGGGCTGAGGACATCCATAAGAGCTACGGGAAGACCAAGGTCCTTAAAGGGATCAGCTTCGAGGTCGGTAGGGGTGAGACTAAGGTTATCTGCGGCCCTAGCGGTGCTGGTAAGAGCACCCTCCTTAGGTGCTTGAACCTCCTTACAAGGCCTGATAAGGGGCGTGTATGGCTTGAGGACGTAGAGCTAACGAGCCCCTCAGTAAATATTAACAAGATGCGGCAGAGGATAGGGTTCGTCTTCCAGGAGTTCAACCTCTTTAACCACCTAACGGCTCTCGACAACGTCATGATAGGGCTGACGAAGGTTAAGAAGTTGCCTAAGGATGAGGCTAGGAGGATAGCTAAGGAGGCCCTCCTAACGGTGCACATAACTGAGGACCTATGGAATAAGTACCCCGCCCAGCTTTCGGGGGGGCAGAAGCAGAGGGTAGCTATAGCTAGGGCGCTAGCTATGGACCCAGTCATAATACTCTACGACGAACCCACGTCCGCCCTAGACCCCCACCTCATAGGGGAGGTCCTGGAGGTTATGAAGGAGCTAGCTAGGAGGAAGGTAACAGGCCTAGTAGTCACCCACGAGATAGGGTTCGCCCTCTCCGTAGCTGACGAGATAATGTTCATGTACAATGGTAAGATAGTGGAGAGGGGGCCTCCTAAGGAGGTCGTCTTCAACCCTAAGCACGAAGTAACCGCTAGGTTCTTTAAGAGGATATCCGAGCTCTACGGTGGTAGGAAGTGAGCTTCTGGGAGGAGTTCTTCCCAGCACTCCTAAGCGGCTTCACCGAGACTCTAGCGATCCTAGCCGTAGCTATACCTGTGAGTATCGCGTGGGGGGTTGTTCTAGGATCCGCCAGGGTCTACGGCAACAGGCTCGTCTCCCTAATAGCTGCAGGTATCGTGGGCCTCTTCAGGGGCTTCCCCCTAGTGGTAACGGGGCCTACCAGTCTGAGTACGTTAGGGGCGCTATACGCTCGATAGATGTAGGTCAGTCCCTAGCTGCTAGGGCTCTAGGTATGAGTAAGGCCCAGGAGCTCCTATACGTGATCCTGCCTCAGGCCTTTAGGAGGGCCCTGCCGGGCATCTCCAACGAGATCATATACATGATTAAGTACTCATCGCTAGCCTACATAGTAGGGGTTACCGAGATGTTCAGCGTCTCCAAGCGCTTTAACTCACTCTACTTCAGGCCTGTCGAAATCTTCTTTACCGCAGCCATTATCTACCTAGCAATGACTACTGCAGCAACCATAGGCTTTAAGCTCCTGGAAAACAAGCTCAGGATCCCCGGCCTCGAGGTTGAGGTCTAACCTTGCGGTTAAACCACCTAAGAAGTTCAGCAACGCCTTCCTCAAGATCGATCATGGGCTCCCATTTAAGGACCTTCTTAGCCCTAGAGATATCTGCAAGGCTATACCTAACATCGCCCTCCCTCGGAGAGCTATAAATGGGCTGTACCCTAGCACCGCTAAGCTCAGCAACCAGTCTTGCTAGCTCAGCAATGCTAACAGCCCTTCCTGTCCCTATATTAATAGCTACAAATCTCGCAGGAAGCTCTGTTCTTAGCGATAACTCAACGGCTCTAGCAACATCAACAACGTTCACGAAATCCCTGATTTGATTACCGTCGCCAAAGATTATTGGTGGCTCACATCTAGTAGCCCTCCTAACGAACTCTGTAATGACACCTGTATAAGGCCTTGACTGCCCCAACCCATAGACATTAAAGAGCCTTAGGACAACCGATTCAAGGCCCTTCCAAGAACTATAGAACTTAAGGATCTCCTCACCTAATAGCTTGCTTAGCCCATAAGGTGATTTAGGTCTTGCTGGATGATCTTCGGTAACTGGTATCTTTACGGGTTCACCGTAAATCGCTGCACTACTTAGGTATATAAGCCTCTTAACCCTGGCGGTAGCTGATGCCTCAGCAACAACTGCAGTACCTATGACGTTATTCGCTATATACTTGATTGGCTCCCTAACTGATTCAGCTACATCTACATATGCTGCAGCGTGGATTACTGCGTTAAAGCCTCTAAGTAGCTTACGGAGTAAATCTAGATCCCTTATATCACCTTTAATAACCTTGGCATTAACCGCTTTAAGCTCTTCAACGCATTCAGGGCTTGCTCTCTCGAAAGAGTCTATACCAAGTACTCTATAGCCTCTCAACTTAAGGTACCTTAATATATGGCTACCTATAAAACCTGCAGCTCCCGTAACTAACACCTTAATGCCCTAGCACCCCATAATTAATGATGAGGAGTTAATATAGCTTTCAACGATACCGACCGCTTAAGCCGCCTACACAGCTCCGCCTTAAGGAAGCCCTGTGAAAACGCTAACCAACCTAGCTGAATTGGGGTGTTAATTGAAGCTTAGAGGCCGCTTAATTTAAGAGCCTAGCTAATTAACAGGGATGACATGAGCTTGATGAAGGAAGGACTAGCGGAGGGAGGATATCTAGCTCCTAGTTTATTAAGAGCTTCAATTACGTGGCTTCCTACCCTAGCTTAAGCCCTAAAACGTGTGTTAGTTTTACTAGCCTTACCCTTATCAGCATTACATGATGATTGCTCGCAATAAACATATCTCTCCTGTACTTCCTTAGTTAGCGTGGTAGTGTGGGGTGAAGCTCTACATAGCTGGGTCTGAGAGCCTAGGTGTCCGCGGATTATCGTGCTTCATAGATCTCGGTAACCGTTTATTCCTCATAGATCCTGGTGTTGCTCTGGGGTACACTCGCTACGGTCTGCACCCACACCCCCTCCAGGCGGCCTTCTCCGAGATCACTAAAATCTTGATTGCGATGTTTTGGCGTAGGGCCACCGACATAATCGTTACCCATCTCCACGGGGATCACGTTCCTTTACCTAATGCTAACCCCTTCCAGCTACCCCTAGGGCTTCTAGGGGGATTGGATAGGGAGGCGTTGCTCTGGGTTAAGGGCCGTGGATTACTTAAGGGGCGTGAGATAGCTAGGTTTGAGGGGTTAATGAATTACTTTAGCGGCAGGGCTGTCTACATCACTGCTGAGGGTGCTAGCGATGACGTAGTGAGGTTCTCAGGGCCTTACCCACATGGCTTGAATACGGAGACCAAGGTTTTCATTGTAGGGATCGGTGAGGGCCCTAACTCCATCGTTCACCTATCGGATACACAGCTGCTGGTCAGCGATGTTATTGAGAAGGTTGGGGAGTGGGGGGCTAGGATAGTGGTTACTGATGGGCCACCGCTGTACAGGTTGAGAGGTCCCGTAAAACTCCACGTTGCTGAGAGAGCTAGGGCTAACGCCTTAAGACTCGCTGACCACGCAGACTACGTAATTATAGACCACCACGTAGCTAGAAGTGTTGATGGGGTTAGGTGGATTGAGGGTTTAAGGAGGGAGGTAGGTGATAGGGTTATGTGTGCAGCTGACTTCATGGGGAGGCCGAGGCTGCTCCTCGAGGCGTGGAGGAGGGCTACCTACGACGTAATGCCCGTAGATACCGACTGGTTCGTTAGAGATAGGTATAGAGGGGTTGGCGAGGCCCTAAGCATGTATGGAAACGTGGTTGAGGGCTTAGTTAGAGAGGCTCCTAGGGAGTTAACCCTTAATGACGCAGAGTTTAAGAGGTTGCTGAGAAGGGCCGTAGTAGCTTGAGGGTTTAAACCCCTAGTAGTTCTAAACTAGCTGCGGGTGCTAATTGCTTAAATTCGTTACGGTATCAGTGGATAGTCATTACGTTAAGCTAACCTTGGGAATGCACCATATAACGTTGCTCTAAACTCCTTAATGGTTCTTAAGGGGGAAGGCTTGGTTAGCCGCTTAAGCTAGGCTGGATTTAAGTTAAGATGGGGCTTCATAGAGGTTTACTCGCTAATGCCTAAGCTGCTAGCTATACCTTAATGCCTTAACCTCATACCACCCTTCCTTAGCGGTTAGGTTAACTACTTTAAACCCCCTCCTTCTAAGGATTGATGAAACGTACTTGAGGGGTATGTCTTCAGGGTTGAATAGAACCCTGACCTCCCTCTCCTTAATTGCCGGGCTCAGCGACATTAACTTACCTAGAGGTGCCTCACACCTAAGATCTATCACCCTAATACCCCTCATAGCACATCACCGACCTATACCTTGTGTTTAGATAGTTTAAAAAATTTATGCATTATTTAGAGTATTAAGCCGTAGCTAGCTCCAGCGCTTTTCAGCATGAATCCTCGCTGTATCGTACAGCTTAACTATGTACCTATCCATAATTAGTAGGGGGAGCTCTGTACACGCTAGGGCTACTGCTCGAGCCCCCCTACTAGCTAAGCCTAGGAGGCCAACCTTAGTAATGCCGTCCCTCTTTAAGGCCTCTGCTAACGCATCAACTATGCTCACCATGGGTATTGGTGATAGGGACGACACCTCGTTAAACACTATGTGGGGTGTGTTAGCAGCTATTAAGGCGAAGTCTGCCCCCAGCAGCTGCTAACGGCTTAACCGCTTTAAGGAGCTCCTTAGCAACGCCTTTAAAATCTCCCGACTCATGAGCTCTACGACCCTCCCGGATGAAACGCTGTATATGAGTACCTCAGGGTACTTCTCGCTCCTAAACCTCTCCCTGAAACCCTTAATGATGTAGTTGTAATACAGGAGGGTTGACCCAGGGCTTAAGCCGCCAACAATACCTAACCTCCTCAAACAGCCCACCTAGTAGGTTTAGGTCCTGGGTAAAAGTGCTTGCTAACCCTAGCTACTAGGTTAAAGCTTAATAACCTCACCTCAATCATTTATGGGTGTTATTGAGTGAATAGGGATAAGGTTATTGGAGGCCTACTCCTGGTTGTATCCGCTGTCATCATAGTTGTCTATGGATGGCTCGTATTCACAACTATTTGGTGGGAGTTCGTTCTAAAGATTACTGGCTTCCTAGCTATTGCAGCGCTATTCGGCATTCTAGGCTGGATAGGGTACACCCTAGCAACAACCCCGCCTCCAAAGCCTATTGAGGAGATCGAGAAGGAGCTCGAGGAGGAGTTAAAGAAGATTGAGAAGGAGATAAAGGAGGAGAAACCCCCTGAAGCAGGTAAGGAGGCCCCTAAGCCATCGGAGGCTAAGCCATCGGGGGTCGTTAAGGAGGCTTAATGAAATAGAGGGGTTGTTTAAACTACGTTATTTAAGATAGCTAGTCCCTCAACATTTTAGGGTTCGATGTTAATGGATCAGCGTAGACCATATTAGCACCTACGTAGCTAGACAGCCTTAATGAACGCAGCAACCCGTTACTCACAGCATTCACTGTGACCTAATACCTCCAGAACACAGGTAAGGCATCATCAATAATCGAGCTAGCGTGGAACATGCTGCGTACCGTAGGTAGGGAACTCTGAGGTTGTTTACTTGAGATAGACCTGGAACCACCTCTCAGAGCAACAGCAGCACTCTGCACCTCATTACCTACCCAATCATAGTCCCCGGGAATTAGAAGTAGCCGGGCTACAGTAAGCCTGAAAATTATTTCCGGGAAGGTCGTAAGGTCTCACCTTACAGCATGGGAAACCTAAAAGTGAGGGACCTGTTCAAGAGGAACCTCACTCTACAGTTGAAAAGTGAGCAGGGCTGCTCACCCTTAGAGAGCAACCTAAATCATCCTAAACTACCACCTTTAAGGACAAATAGTCATAGCTTATCTTTCTCTCCATCCCCCATAGTACCAGTGAACCTACTTACTGCATTCATGTAAGGTTTCGAAAACTCTTGGGTTTTATAAATCATGAAGTTTGGACAAGCATGAATGTCCGTGGTAAAACCGGTGAAGGCGCTCAGAATAGAGTTCATCCCTAGGGTCTTCATAAAGGAAGGTTAAGGCTAGGGGAAGGAATCAGTACTCCATTAACGTCTCTAGGGACTTAACGTAGAGGTTCTTACATAGTGCTGGTGAACAGCTGCTCTTTAAGAGTTTATAAATTGCTAGTAAGCTCTTTTACCGGGGTTTTCCTTGGGCGTATTTAGGGTTAAGGCCTGCATATGGAACCCCCTAGATCCCGGCAGGTCTAAGGGTGTGGAGCTGCTTGTAGATACAGGTGCTACATACACCGTTATATCTCGGGATGTTCTTGAATCCCTTAAAATTGAGGTTCTCAGGCATGTCAGGCTGAGGTTAGCTGATGATAGGGTTATTGAGAGGCCTTTAGGTGAGGTAGGTATCGAGATTGAAGGTTATAAGGCAAGCGCAACACCCGTAGTTTTCGGTGACCCAGACATATACATACTTGGGAGTGTCACGATGGAGCAACTAGGGTTAGCGCCCGATCCCGTAACTAAAAAGCTTAAACCAGTTGAAGCCCTGCTAATGTAACCTAGGAAGCTCACTCACCCGCCCCTCCCTCGGTGATGGAGATTAAGTCTAGATGCTTAGCATGCCTTAAGTCTACTTAACCCATCATAGTTAGTGATGTGTGGTCAACTCCGAGCAAGCTATCGGAGCTATCACCTCACCATCCTCGATTATAATATCGTGCGATGGCCTTAACCCTTCAAACTATCTAAAATAGGTCTACTGCACTATCTCTTAGGCGGTACCCGTGGAGCTGGTTATCAGTGTTGAGGGCATTGATAGACCTGGGCTGCTGAGGGATGTAGCTAGCGCCTTAAGCAGCAACGACGCGGACATAATCTACAATGTAGCCTATGGTGAGGAGGGTAAGGGGTACCTCCTATTCATAGCTAGGTATGAGGGGGACGTTGAGGCCCTTGAGGACGC
Organism: Desulfurococcales archaeon ex4484_204; assembly: GCA_002255065.1. GTDB lineage: Archaea > Thermoproteota > Thermoprotei_A > Sulfolobales > NBVN01 > EX4484-204. Next base: position 9,747 of record NJEF01000046.1, read on the forward strand.
CGTAATGTCGATTAAGGACGTTGACAGCGTTGAGAGCGCCCCGCTAGGTGCTGAAGCAGCGGATATAATTGCTGAGTACGTTGAGGTTAACCCAGCTATATCGGGGAGCATTGCTAAGCTAATGCATCCAAGTGACTTTATCGAGGTTATTGCTAGGCTGGATGTGGATGCTAGGAGGAAGGTCTACCTAGTAATGCCCAAGAACTTCATAGGGGCCTTGCTGGCTGAGGCACCCCATGAGATACTGGACGAGGTATCGACGGTGCTTAAACCTAGGGACCTAGCTGAGGCCCTAGCTAGCCTAGACCCCGACGACTTAGTTGACGTACTACAGGGTTTAAAGTCCTCAGTAAGGAAGGCCGTTCTTAAGAACCTCCCTAAAGCTAAGGTGGATGAGGTAAGGCCCCTCCTCCTATACCCCCCTGAAACCGCTGGGGGTCTCATGACGACTAAGGTACCTCAGTACTTACCGAGCACCCCGGTCTCTAAGGTTATTGAGGACCTGAGCACCAGGGCAGACTACGAGATAACGGATACCGTGTACGTGGTTGATGAGGATGGGAGGCTCCTAGGGTATGTTAACGTACTGGCCCTCTTTAAGGTGGCCCCCAAGCTACCGATATCTAAGCTTGCTAGGAAGGACTACGTTGCTGTCGAGCCGTTAACGGATCAGGAGGAGGTCTCTAGGATGATGATTAAGTTCGACATAACTAAGGTACCCGTTGTTGACGAGGGAGGGAGGTTCCTAGGTGTCGTAACGATAGACGATGTAATGGACGTACTGATAAGTGAGGAGAGCGAGGACCTCCTACTCCTAGGGGGTGTTATGAGGGTTGAGCACTACTTAACGGCCAGGATAACCAGCCTGTTTAAGAAGAGGCTCGTGTGGCTCCTAGTCCTATGCCTAATGGAGAACGTTACCGCTAGGATAATATCAGGGTACACAGGCTTCATATCCAGGGTAGCTATCCTAGCAGCCTTCATACCCCTAATCCTGGATACTGGGGGTAATGCCGGTAACCAGTCTGTAGTCCTAGTAACTAGGGCGCTAGCCCTCGGGGAGCTAACCATTAGGGACGTAACCAGGGTTATAGCTAAGGAGTTCATGACGTCAGCGCTACTAGCCTTCACCCT
>NJEF01000003.1 GCA_002255065.1 Desulfurococcales archaeon ex4484_204
GTATAGAGTTAAACTCTGTTAGGGAGGAGGCTAAGAAGGTTAAAGAGCTGCTAAGGAAGAAGCTAGGCCAGTTAGAGGACCAGGTAATTAGGCTTGAGAAGGATATGGCCAACCTCATGGTTCTCTACATGAGCAACGAGGTTAGCGAGTCAGCGTACAAGTCAGCTATCGATCAGCTAAGGATGTTAAAGGCTAGGAGCTCTGATGAGAAGAGGGATGTTGAGAGGCACCTAGAGATAATAACGAAGCTGGAGTCTGAGAGCCAGCCGAAGGTATTCCGTGAGTTAAAGACCGCTATAGAGCCTAAGGCTGAGGTAAAACCATCTGAGAGCGCCCCGATCCAGGTCCAGATAGTGGAGACGTAGACCTAGTGAAGATGTGGGAGGTATGACGTCCGTTATTTTAGACGGTGGTAAGAAGTTGCCGTGGGTGCTAAGGATATTTGGTTTTAACCTAAGAAAGCGCCCTGATAGGAGTAAGGTACTAGCATCGCTTATAGTTAAGATAGAGTCCTCGATTAGTGAGATTAGGGACAGCGTGACTAAGTTGAAGCTAAGGTATGATAACTTGTTGAAGAGAGCTATTACTGCGTTGCTTAGGGGGGAGAGGGATAAAGCTCTCATATACGCTAATGAGATGGTTGAGGTTAAGAGCATGTTTAAGAAGTTAAAGGTCTCCGAGAAGGCCTTAGAGCAGGTGAAGCTGAGGTTAGAGACGATTGAGAGCGTCACCAACGTGCCTATGGTGCTTAACGAGATCGCGGGGATTTTAGCAGCTACTAAGGACTACGTGCACGATGTCATGCCCGCTCTAGCCTACGGGCTTGACTCCCTCATAACTGAGACTAGGAGGGTTATGAGTGAGACAACGGATGTCGAGGAGCGCTCTGTCGAGGTCATACATTATACCCCAGAGGCTAAGAAATTACTTAAGGAGATCGAGGCAGCAGCAGAGGAGAGCGTATCTAAGCAACTACCTGAGCTACCTATATCCTTGATAACGCCTTACCGGCGCGGTGTCGAGGTTAGGATAAAGGAAAGTCAAACAGGCTACATGAGGAAACCACCTAAAGGTATACTTAAGAAGCAGGTAAAGGACATAGATAGGAAGGTAATGGAGTACATTATAATGCACGGAGGCTTTATAGACATTGCTGACGCAGCGTTGCAGCTTGGGGTACCTAAGGATGAGGTGGTCGAATCTCTTCATAGGTTAAAGGAGCAAAACAAAATAGTGTTTTAAGTTAAGACAGCCACTTCTTAAAAGTTATTAAGGCATGGGGTGTGTGGAGTGAGCAACTCATTAAATTATCTAGAAAGAATAGCAAGGCACTACGCGTTGCAGGCGGTAATGCATGATAGGGAGGGCAATATAGGTGAAGCCATAAAGTACTATAGGGAGAGTGCTACAATCCTAAAGAAGATTATTAAGCTATACCCTGACAACGGATTAACGCCTGTTTATAAAGAGTGGATAAAGCACTACGAGATAAGGGCAAGGGAGTTGGAAAAGTTAAGATCGGGGTTGTTCGTTCCTGCACATGGGAAACAGGAAGATGAGGATATAGATAGCCTCATAATGACTGAGAAACCTAAGGTTACCTTTAATGATATAGCAGACCTAGTAGATGCTAAGAGAGCTATAAGGGAGGCTATTGTCTACCCTACAAGGCGTCCTGATTTATTTAAGGTAGTGGGGTGGCCTAGGGGAATTCTCCTATTTGGCCCACCCGGCTGTGGCAAAACCTTACTTGCTGCCGCAGTAGCTAACGAGATAGACGGCTACTTTATACAGGTCGATGCAGCCAACGTAATGTCTAAGTGGTTAGGTGAGGCGGAAAGGAGGGTTGCTAAGATATTTAAGAAGGCTAGGGATCTATCCCGTACGGGTAAGCCAGTAATTATATTCATAGATGAGGTTGATTCACTTTTCGGCGTATTCTCTAGTGAGGTTGGTGGTGAGGTTAGGGTTAGGAACCAGTTCCTAAAGGAGATGGACGGCCTTCAGGATAAGGAGAATGATAGCTTCATATACGTCATTGCAGCAACCAACAAGCCTTGGAAGCTCGACACAGCGTTCATAAGGAGGTTTCAGAAGAGGATATTCGTCCCGCTTCCCGATATGAAGGCTAGACTTCAAATCCTAGAACTCTATACAAGGAAGATAAAGTTGGCTGACGACGTTAACCTAAATGAGCTAGCTAAAATGCTTGAAGGCTATACGGGTAGTGATATAAGGGATATAGTGGTAGCAGCGTATATAAGGACGGTTGATGATGTTTTCAATAAGTATAAAGGTGAAGGGGATGTTAGGCCTGTTTGCTGGAATGACTTCTTGGAGGTCTTAAAGAGTAGGAAGCCAAGCGTTAACAGCGATGTAGTGAAGGTTTATAGGAGCTGGTATTCCAAGTTTCAAGCGCTCTAACATACTCTAAGTGTAAGTTGACTGTTTTTCTTAAGGGTAATACTAAGCATTAATGGGGTATTACTAGTACCTAACTACACCTCGACTTATAGAAGATAGGCTTACTAGAATAAGGACTTAATCCAGTGGTGTATCTGGTGCCTTAGTAGATGACAAATATAGTGAAGCTTGTAGTCGTTAAGAGCAATGGAAGCGAGGAGAGGTTTAGCATAGATAAGTTAAGAACTTCCCTAGATAGGGCGGTTAGGCATGTCATTAAAGGGGGGGATAGCGATATCGTAAATGAGGTCTTAGATGAGGTGGTGTTGGACATCTCTAAGAGCGTTCAAGGAGGGAAGATAAAGACTGCGGAGATTGCTGAGAGGGTCGAGAAGGTTTTAATTAGTAAGGTTATTGAGAATCTTGTTTACGAGAGAATAGCGAGAGCGTACGTACTCGCCAGAATATACAATCACGTTTACGGTAAAGGGGGTTGGAGCTCCTTTGACCCAGTAGATGAAGATTTAACGTATGCTGCTTTAAGGGTTCTCCAAGCTAGGTATCTCTTAAAGGACTCTCATTCCGGAAGGATTAAGGAGACCCCTAAAATGATGTTTTGGAGGGTTGCTTCAGGTATTGCAAGAGCTGAGAAGGGGGATAACTTTGAGGTGTGGCGCAGGAGGTTCTTCGATGTGATGTCAAAGAGGAGGTTCATACCTAACTCTCCAACATTAATGAACACGGGGACTAAGCTAGGGATCTTATCCGCATGCTTCGTAATACCCGTAAGGGATGCGATGGTTACTTTAGATGGCGACGGAATCTACGATGCTGTTAGGGCGCAAGCAGTGGTTTTTCAGCAAGGTGGGGGAACAGGGTTTGATTTCAGCGAGCTAAGACCTAAAGGAGACGTTGTAGCAAGCACAGCAGGTGTTGCAAGCGGCCCGCTATCCTTTATGAGGATATTCGACCTCAACACCGACGTGATTAAGCAGGGCGGTAGGAGGAGGGGGGCTAACATGGGCGTGCTCCACATATGGCACCCTGATGTCCTAGAGTTTATTAAGTCGAAATCGGGGGCTTTAAAGGATACGCAGCTTCAAAACTTTAACATCTCAGTGGGGATGTATGATTACTTCTTTGAGGCAATAACAAGTAATGAGAAGATCCCCCTAGTAAATCCGAGGAAGACCAGTATTGATGGTAGCCATGACTCAAGAAAGTATGCAATGGTTAAGGCTAGGCACTACATGAAAGAGGACTGGGTTCAAGAAATCATTATAGATGAGTTGGAGGCTAATGGAGGCTCCATACCTCTTGATAAGACGTTATTAGTAACTATTGACGAAGCTTTAGCTATAGCTGAGAGGGAGGGAGCTATAATGTCGTTAGAGGACCCCGTAGAGGTCTTTAATGACATCGTTAAATCAGCATGGGAGTCAGGGGATCCAGGGCTGATATTCATCGACACAATAAACAGAAGGCACCCGGTTTGGTACTTAGGAAAGATCAGTGCTACTAATCCCTGTGTTTCTAGGGATGCAAGGATACTTACCCCTAAGGGCTGGGTTAAGGCAGGGGATATCTATGAGGAGGCTAGGAGGAAGGCTTCCCCCACCTTAGTGGTTACCTCACCTAAGCTGGGTGTCGGCGGTGAGCCAATAGCTTACCAAGCCGAGCTTCTAGTACCTATCGCGGATGTTCCGATAGGTATTAACGGCCACGAGCTCTGGTTTAAGATAGCTAAGCCTGTTAAGTCCTACGTATGGTACGTAGGCCGTAAGAGGGCATTAAAGGTTATAACCAAGGAGGGATATACTATAGTTGTTACCGAGGATCATAGGTTCTTAACGCCTAATGGATGGAAAAAGGCTAAGGACTTAAAATGCGGGGATAGAGTAGCATTATTAAGACTTCACCCAGCCTCTCTACTTAGTATTAATGGTGAGGTAGTAGACCCAGACATTGCCTTTACTATAGGATGGCTTATAGGTGATGGGGTGATGAACGAATACCATGTAAGCTGGCACTTTAACCCCGCTAATGATAAAGCTATTAGTAGGGTGGAGGCAGCTATAGCGAAGTTAGGTGGCGGTGAGGAGGTACATAAAACTAATGAGGGCTCCAGGATTACTATAAGGTGTAACAGTACGTCTCTGGTTTATAGGCGTTTACACGAGTACATAGGTAAGGATGCTCACGAGCTGAATGGACGGATACCGGACTCTGTATGGAGGTGGTGCCCAGAAGGGTACGCCGAGTTCTTAAGAGCACTGTTTACTGCAAGAGGTTTCGTAGATCATGAAGGCTCTATAGTGCTAACCGCCCTATCTAGAGAGTTATTAGAGGATGTCCTTGTAATGCTATCAACATTCGGGATTGCAGGAGAGATAGGTAAGAGAGACCTTAATGAGGTAGGCAGCAGCGGGCCCTCATATCTGCTCTTTAGTCAGCACGAGTTAGTTATTAGGGAGAGTATTAGTAGGAAGTTATTCATGGACTACATAGGTTTTGAGGTAGGTAATGGGTTTAAGGATGATGCAAAGCATAGTGAAGACATTGGTCCCATGTATTACGCTGAAGTAAAGGGTGTTGAGGATGTAGGGTTAAAGGACTTCTACGACTTTACTGTCCCAGGATTCCATAACTACATCGCGCAAGCTATAATAAACCATAACTGTGGTGAGGAGCCTCTGCTAGAGTGGGAGTCATGTAACTTAGGGTCTATTAATCTAGAGATGTACGTACGGCGTAGTAAAGAGGACGAGCCCTACATAGATTGGGAAGGCTTAGCTAAAGATATAGCAGTAGCTGTTAGATTCTTAGATAATGTGATAACGGTGTCTAGGTATCCGTTAAAGCAGCTAGAAGCAGCTGCTAGGAAGGCTAGAAAAATTGGTTTAGGGGTGATGGGATGGGCCCACATGCTAGTTAAGCTCGGTATCCCCTACGACTCCATCGATGCTTTATACTTAGGCTACTACCTCGCGGAGTGGATAGCGTATAACGCGTACCTAGCATCAGTAGAATTATCTAGGGAGAGAGGTCCTTTCCCTGCCTGGGATAAGAAACTGTATAGACCGTATTGGATAACAGCTAAACCTCTAAAGGAGTTACTAAGGACAGCAGGGGTTAAGGGTGAGGTGAGTGAGAAGGTAAGGAGGCTTATCGAAAAGCGCCCATTAGTTGACTGGAGTAAGGTTAGGGAAGGAATGCTAAGACACGGTCTTAGGAATGCAGCACTGCTGTCAGTAGCTCCTACAGGCACGATCTCCATAATAGCTGGGACGTCGTCATCCATTGAACCTATCTTCGCTCTTGCCTTTACAAGGGTTGTCTCCGTTGGCGTTTTCATAGAGGTTAATAGCCTATTTCTTGAAGCCTTAGCTAGTTACGGGCTGGATGACCCTGAGGTTATTAAGGCTATTGCTGAGACAGGGTCCATAGCTCATAACCCCTTCATGCCGAGACCTCTAAGAAAGGTTTTCAGGGTTGCCCATGATATAGAACCTATATGGCATGTGCTTCACCAGGCGGTATGGCAGCAATGGGTTGATGCAGGTGTTAGTAAAACAGTTAATATGAGGGCTGAGGCAATACCTGATCATGTTAGAGATGTATACGTAATTGCCTGGGCTCTAGGATGTAAAGGTATAACGGTGTACAGGGATAAGAGTAAGTCTCAGCAGGTAATACACTTCGGGATTAAGTTATCTAAGAAAATGGCTAAAAGAGGGGAGGTCTTAGGCGTTGAGACAATAAGATCTAGCAAGGTGGGGAGCGATTATAGCGGTAAGTCTACAGGTGAGCCTTCGCTAATAGGGACAGAGGCACCGCTTAACGTAGGTGTTAAGACTAAGGAGCGCGGTGAAATCTCTAAGGACAAAAGGGGTTCAAGGTTTAGATTATCAACTATAGTCTTAGAGGATGGGGATGTGGGTGACTGTAAGTCATGTGAGTATTAGTGCTGTTCTTCCGAGCTCTCAAGACACTCTATAAGCTTAGATATAAGCTTCCTCCTCACCTCTTTGCTATAAGCTTCCTCCGACCTCTTAATTACTCTCTCTAGCAACTGCTCCTCGTACGGTAGGCCGACGAATTCTAGGTTTCCGTTTATTGCTAAGGCTGGCACACTCATAACGTTATACCTATCTGCTATATCGGGGTTCTCATAGGCTTCCACAGTATCGCTTATTATGGCTTTGCGGTCTGCTTTATAGGATTCGAAAGCAAACATGTTAGCTATCAATGCTGCGTAGGGGCAGTACGGACATGTAGGTGTTACGACAACCTCTACATGCACCTTACCCCTTAGTGTAGCTAGCTTATTTACCGTTGAGTTACTTAAGCCAGAGTCGTTGTTGCTTACCCTTATTATAGTCTCGACTAAGCTTCTAATCTCCTCACCCGCAGGCATACCTGTGTATCTGATGTATCCCTCGAGGAGGGCTACAGACGGCACCCTCACTATGTTAAACTTCTTAAAGAGATCGCTGTTATCCCTCCTATGAATTACATTGTGTACTAAAAGCCTCCTACCATTGCGAGTGGGGCTAGCTCTAGATATCGTCTCTATGAGCTTTACGGTGTTGCTACAGTAGCGGCAGTCATCGTCGATGAAGGTGTATATATCAACATGGTTTCGCATGTCGGATAGGGCCTCCCTTAAAGCACTTAGATCGTCGTCCGTGAAGCTAACCTGGAACATTCGGTCTATCTCGGTACCCCACTCTATGCTTGTAGCCACGCTTCTCACCTTAAAGAGAGGGGGTGCGCGGGCTAAAAGCTTTACATGAGTGATGACGTAGTTCCTTTAGGAGATGAGCCTTATGTAATTAACGATGTTTCTGCTCCACCTCTCTTGCGATAGATCTATTAATGCGTAGGCAGCGCTGGAGTTGTAGTAAGGTGGTCCTAGCCTACTAAACAGTGTAAGTACAGTGTTATTGTGATTAAACTTATACCCCTTATCTGTTGGCTCATGGCCTCTAATAACAACCTTCACCTTAAACTTCTTTAAGAACCAGCTAGTTACCTTCGAGCCAAAAAGGTAGCCAGCTCCTCTAGGTGAAGGCATGCTTACTACGTTGTACTCTACAGGGTCATTCCAGAGCACCTCGGCTAAGATTTCACTTCTAGTGCTCTCCTCTAGACCGTTAAAGTACTCGTAAACAGTACTAGCCCTCATGTAAGTTCTCGTTGGAAGACCTCCATGAAGTAAGACGAGCTCCCCCTTTACTAAGGCCACGTGGGGAAGCACATTAAAGAGTCTTAGGAATAACCTGTATAGGTCGTTGCCTTTAGCGTAACCAAACCGCATAACAAGTTCCATGGGGAAGTCGTGGGGGTATGGTATGAGGTCCTCAGGGGGTTCATGGTTACCCCTCAAAATAACGATACTATCTGGGAAACGTTTTTTAAGAACTAAAACACTCATTAGCGATTCCAGCTGATAAGGGCCCCTATCGATATAGTCACCGAGAAAGACCACCTTAACATCCCCCTTATTAATGGATGTTAACGTAGCCCTCTCCAGGATTTTAAGCAAGGTCTCTAAATCGCCATGAATATCGCCAACAGCTAAAAGCCTAATGTTTGACGGTACCTCAACTATCCCATTACTTCTCGCTACCTCCGTTCTTAGCAAATCATATGCTTCACCTACGAGCTCAACTATGTTAGTTTGCTCAGTTACGGCTCGAATACCCTCTCTAGCTATATCAGCTAACGTTCCCAAGACTTCTTAACCTCCTAACTATGAGTTCATTAGTTATTCTAGGGTCTGCCCTGCATTTAGTCTTCAACATTACCTGCCCTACAAGGTAGTTAATAACCTTAGGGTTCTTAAGGGCATCGCTAACGGCCTTAGGGTTCTCCCTTATAACCTCGTCGATTACTGCTTCAAGAACCCTGCAATCTCTAATAGTTACATATCCCTGCCTTACCAGCGCCTCTGGTTCCGCATTATTCACGATGACCTCCTTAATATAGTTCTTCAGCAGCTTGATGTTAATCAAGTTATTGTTGTAATACGAAATGATCTTGCATAGCCTATCTTTATTAAGCCTTTTGATGCCCTCACGTAGATCTACATTTAATTCATCAACCCACCTTAAAAGCTCGTTAACAAGTATTGATGAAACTAGCTGGGGGCTACCGCACTGTCTAACTACTTCCTCAAAGAAGTCAGCAAGATCTTTTCCCGAAGTCACGATAACTGATGCTACATACCTAGTTAAGCCGTATTCCCGAATTAACCTGCTAACTCTCTCATCCGGGAGCTCAGGTAGCTCGCTCAGCAACCTATCTATGAGGGATTTATCTATAGGGATAGCTGGTAGGTCAGGGTCTGGGAAATAGCGGTAATCCTCCTCAAGCTCCTTAGCTCTACCAGCAATCGTTACTCCCTTAGATTTATCCCAATGTCTTGTCTCCCTAATTACCTTCCCGCCCGACCTTATGATGGAGAGCTGCCTAGCTATCTCATACGCTAACGCCTTCTCAACATCCTTAGGTGAGCCGATGTTCTTTATCTCAACCCTTTCACCACCACCCACCGAAACATTAGCATCTACTCTAACCGCCCCCTCCAACTTAGGATCTGTTACGCCTAGGTGCTCAAGAATCGACAACAGCTTTTGGATAAAGCACCGCGCCTCCCTAGGACTCTCTAGATCAGGCTCAGTCACTATCTCCAGTAAAGCGATGCCAGATCTATTGTAATCTATTAGGGAGTAAGGGCTTGCAGATATGGAGCCATAGGGGTAAACTATCCTTCCAGGGTCTTCCTCTACATTTATCCTCCTGATCCTAACTACTTTTTCAACGCCTCTAGTAGGACTAATTACTATGTACCCACCTTTAGCGAGAGGGGCTGAACCTACACCATCGTATTGTGATATCTGGTAGTTCTTTGGTAGGTCAGGGTAGAAGTAGTGCTTACGCGTAAATATTAAGACCTTACTAGGTGTGGAATTAAGTGCGAGGGCAACCTTCACTGCCTCCTCTATAGCCTTCTTATTTAGTACTGGTAGCGAGCCTGGTAGGCCTAGACATACCGGGCATACATTGGTGTTAGGGGGTTTCTCACGGTAATTTGAGGGGCATGAGCAGAATAGCTTAGTTTTTAATGACGTTATTTGAGCATGGACCTCGAGACCTATCATAACTTTAAAACCGCTATACATACCTCCTCACCAGGGGCGGTACTAATGGTGCTAGATTAATTATACCCTCAACTACACGGGCTAGAGCTACTAGTCTTACTTCATCAAACTCGTTACCCATAAGCTGTACCGCAACAGGCAGGTCGTTAACTATGTCCGAAGGGATCGATATTGCTGGAACGCCTGCAAGGTTAGCTAAAACGGTGTTTATGTCTATAGCATAGAGCTTTAATGGATCAGCTATTCTCTCACCAAGCTTAGGAGGTAATACAGGCATTGTAGGGGATATAACTGCGTCGTGCTCCCTAAGTATAGCGAGTAGGGAGTCCCTAACGATCTTCCTCACCTTAGAAGCCCTAAGGTAGTACTCATCGTAATAGCCAGCACTAAGGACGAACGATCCAAGCAATATCCTGTGTTTAACCTCCTTACCGAAACCCCGCGTCCGGACATTAGTGTATACTTCATACCAAGGCCTCCCCTCAACAGACTCATGGAGCCCATACCTTATACCGTCGTATCTAGCTAGGTTAGAGCTAGCCTCAGCCATAGCTATTATGTAGTAAGCTGGTAGAGAGTATCTTGATATAGGCATGTTTAGCCATATAACATCTATACCGTTAGACTCTAGCTTCCTAAGTGTTCTAAGGAATGAGTGCTTAACAGGCTTCTCAACCCCTCCAACTACGAGCTCCTCAATAACGGCTACTCTTAACTTAGGGTGAAGCACCTTAAACGGCTCTACAGTTGCTTCACGATAACCCCCCCTCGAATGAGTTGATGTTGCGTCCTTTACATCCCTTCCCGAAATAACATCTAAGATTATAGAGACATCGGTAACCGTTCTCCCTATCGGCCCTACCTGATCCATGCTACTCGCATAAGCTATTAACCCGTACCTGCTTACCAGTCCATACGTCGGTTTTAAACCAACAGTAGCTGTGAACGCTGCAGGAGCCCTTACTGAACCACCTGTATCAGTACCTAATGCTGCGGTTGCTTCAAGAGCAGATACCGCAGCAGCGCTCCCACCCGAAGAACCTCCAGGCACCCTACTTAGATCCCAGGGATTCCTAGTAGGGAAGAAAGCGCTGTTCTCCGTTGTCGAGCCCATAGCGAACTCATCCATGTTCGTCTTACCTATAATTATGGCGTCCTCTCTCAATATCCTATCTACGACCGTAGCGTTGTAGGGAGGTATGAAATCGCTCAGTATCTTTGAAGCACACGTAGTTCTTAAACCCTTAGTAACTATGTTATCCTTAACTGCAAGTAGGGCACCAGCCAGCCTACCAGCTCTGCCCTCTATTAACTTATCAACGACTCTATCAGCCTCCCTTAACACGTCGTCCTTGCTACGTAACGTTATAAAGGCCTTTACTTTACCTTCAACAGCATCTATTACGTCGTAAATGAACTCTATGTACTCATAGAGGAACTTAGGGTTCTCAGCTAGTTTCGCTCTCAGCCCGCTTAGCGTTAAGACCTCACGATCCATAAAAACACCTTTAAATGGTCTTAGGCCCTTTCACAAAACCGTTAATTACCTCCTTTGCATTCAAGAGAGCCTCGCTCTGCTCCATACCCTTAACAGGTGCGTCCTCTCTAGTTAGGGGCTCCTTACGTGGTGTCATGAATAGAGGCTCTATGCCTTCAACGTTAATCTCCATGAGGGTATTAAAGAACTCTATAATCTTCCTCATATCCTTAGTGATGTGCTCCTCCTCATCCTTACCTACCTCAACTAAGGCCAGTTTCTTAATCCTTCTTAACCAGCCTATAAGTTCCTCCTGCCTCACCCACCTCCCCCCTAATGTTAAGATATTACCGATAAAAGCATTGAGATCTTGCTTACAGTATTCACAGATTCAAAGAAGGGCTTTAAGGAGTATAGGGATTTCCTTATGGCAGAAGCGTATGTACGATATCTACGATGTAATTAATGATTTCAGAGATATTGTAGAGCCTGATAGGTTGTTGTGGGTTTTTAGCGAGGCGAGTGAGGTATCCGCCAGATATGTAATAATGAGGTTTAACGCTAACCTTAGTATTATTAAGGGTGTTAACGTAATATTTAGGTACATTCCCATGCTGGATAAGATCCTGTGGATCAGGCTGGAGGTAATGATAAGTAGCGATGTTTCTGCGAAGGACTTCTTTATAAGAATCTATAGGGAGCTAGGTAAGATGGGCTGTGAGGTAGCCATAGGGAGAAACTCCATATCAATCTTCTCCGATTTAAGGCCCCCTAAGCTATCCAGTAAGGTTGTTAATAGGGTTAGGGAGATAGCTAAGTTAGTTAGTGGGCAGGATATTAAGGAGGCCTTAAAGCTGAAGCTTACTGATTACATGGTGCGGGGGTAATGGGTAAACTCTACCTAGTGGGTTTAGGGCTTGCTAGCGATTTAATAAGTTTAAGAGCTTTAAACGTCATTAGAAGAGCTAGGAAGGTATTTATTGATGCATACACTGGGATAGTGCTTAATGATGGCCTTGCAGATGTTATTGGGGTTAAACCTGCTAGGCTAAGTAGGGCCGACATCGAAGATAGGAATGCTGAGGTTTTATTTAATGAGCTTGAAAGGGGCGATGTAGCCCTCCTCGTCCCAGGGGATCCTTTAGTAGCTACGACTCATATAGCACTAGCTGTAGAGGCCTTTAAGAGAGGGCACGATATCGAAGTGGTACCAGGTGTTAGTATCATACCTAACGCTCTGACGATTTCAGGTCTGATGATCTATAAGATGGGTAAGGTAGTTACTGTCACATACCCGTCACATGGGCTACTCTATGAGTACCCATACGACGTTATAAGGGATAACGATTCAAGAAACCTACACACGGTGCTCCTCCTCGACATAGATGTTGAGAGGGGGGTCATGATGACTGTTAGAGACGCTATTAACATATTGCTTGAAATAGAGTTAAGGAGGGGTGAGAAGGTTATTAGACCCGATAGGTTAGTTGTTGCTATTGCAGCACTAGGGTCTAGGGAGTTAATGAGGGTGTGCACGCTAAGGGTTTCAGAGGCTAAGAGCTTTAAGTATCCTCATGGGCCTCAGACCCTAATAATAACCTCCCCTAAACTACATTATATGGAGGAGGAGGCATTAAGGGTGGTTAACAGTGTCTACTGTAGGGAGTTATGAGGTCGCTAGTAGGGTTTGGACGTACATAGATATGGTTAAGAAGGTTATTAACGAGGCTAAGGAGACATTTAAAGGTAATGATGCACAGAAGGAGGTGCTTAAGCAGGCGATCCTGTACCTCAAAGATGCTGAGTACTACTATGGTGTTAAAGATTACATAACAGCGTTATCCTGTGTATCATACGCTGAAGGCCTTATCGATGCGTTGAGGGCTGAAGGCGTTATTAAGGTTTCATGGGTAAGGAAAAGGCCGAGGAAGGTGCTTACGGGAGGCACCTTCGACATACTCCACCCTGGCCACATATACTACCTTAGTGAGGCCTATAAGATGGGGTTGGTCTATGTAGTCTTAGCTACGGATAACAATGTGAAGAGGATTAAGGGGCGTGAGCCTATAATGTCTCAAGCATCAAGGCTAAACGTCGTTTCATCCATTAAGTACGTCTACGAGGCGTTCATAGGTGATGAGGAAGACTTCACAAAGTCCATAGTAAGGGTTAAGCCAGACATTATCCTACTAGGACCTGACCAGCCAATCGATGAATCTAAGCTGTTAAGAGATGTTGAAGCTAAGGGGGTTAAGGTAAATATTATGAGGCTACCTAAAAGGATCGGCAATGAAGACACCTCAACAACAGGGATAATACGTAAAATAATTAATAAGTACTGTAGGTGTGAAAGCCACTAAGTGATACGTTCGTTCTAGGGACGTTGTTCAGCGCTTGCACCCCCAGGTCATCGCCTTCAGGCTCATTTAGCGGCTTCTAGGTGGGGAGCAGTTCATTATTACAGTGCCTATCATCACGCGCTACACTATTACTGTGGCATAACTTAAAAGCGTGGCCTCCATTCCATGAAATTAATGATTGCTGTTAGTTTAGCAGATGGTAGCACTATCATCTAGTAGCTCTTCTTGCACCTTTCTTTCTACCGCATCTACGTGATGCTATGTGACCTACCTTACGACCAGGGCTAGTGTTTCTACTAACGGTTGATGGAAACGAAACGCTTTGATGGTGTCCCCCGCCATGAGGGTGTGCGTAAGCACCCATAGCAACCCCTCTAACCGTGGGCCACTTCACTGCCTTAGATTTCCATTTATGGTATGCTTTACCAGCCTTTAGTAATGGCTTTTCAACCCTACCCGTACCTGCTGGAACACCTATCGTAGCTCTCGCAGTGCTTAAGATGTGCTTCTGTCTCCCACTAGGTAGGAGAACTATTGTGTACTTACCTGACCTACCTACAACTATGCCGTAGCTACCTGACTGCCTAGCTAATTTACCGCCATCACCAGGCCTTAACTCTACGTTATAGATCTTAGTACCTTCAGGGATTTTACTAAGGGGTAACGTATTACCTACCGAGATAGGGGCTTCCGGCCCTATAAACACCTCCTGCCCTACAAACATAGTCTCAGCAGCAGGGATATAGTACTCACCGCCGTTCTCTAACTCGATACGGGCTAGCGGAACCCATCTCCCAGGCTCATGGAGTAGCTCAGCAACCACCCCCCTAAGTGTTTCATCTGTTAAGGGAGGGTATTTAGCGGGGGCTACCCTTAAGTGACCCGGGCTCCTGAACGTGGATGACCCTCTCCCTAGTCTCTGAGCAAGTATCCTCTTACCCATTTGAAACCACCTACAGTATACCTAGCCTTGTTGCTATCTCAGAAGCTTTAAACTCTGGCCTAAGCTTTACGTAAGCTTTTTTATCACCTTTAGGGGTGATTAGCGTCCTTACCTCCGCTACCTTCACATCAAATAGGTCCTCAACAGCCCTCTTAATGTCGTGCTTTGAGGCCTTTAAATCAACTAAGAGCGTTAACGTATTGTACTTCTCAATGTAATTTATAGCTTTCTCAGTAGCTACTACTCTCTTAATTATTGAAGCCTTTCTCCTCACGGTGTGACCACCTCAAACTTACGCTCTATAGCTTTTATAGCACCCTCATCGTATATTGTTAACCTACCCGGTACTCCTCCAGGGGCTAGGTGCAGAACGCTTAAAGCGTCTATGGAGCAGACGTCAACTCCTGGTAGATTTCTAAAGGCCCTTACCGCTGGAACCCCCTTGTCTGAAAGAACTATGAGGACGGACTTAGGGGTTAAGTACCTCCTACCCCTCATCTTACCCTTACCCGCCCTTATCCTAGTCCTCTCACCAGCCCTAATTACATCATCCCAGACCTTAAGGGCTTTAAGCACCTCCCTAGCTATACTAGCTCTGTCCACGCTTTCAATATCATTAGTAACTACAACTGGTAGGTCCTCTAAGCCGAACTTATGGCCTCTATTCCTAACTAGTACAGGATCCGCTGTTGCAGCTATGGCTGAGGCTATGGCCCTAAGCCTTTCTTTCTTGTTTACATCTTCATGAATCCTTTTAACAACTCTAGGTGGGTGAGCTAGTCTACCACCTCTAACATTTGGTGCTAGCACAGCCCTCCCGCTATCTAATCTAGGCACTCTAGCAACGCTATGACCAATGCCCCACGACTCCCCTACCCTCCTCTTACCTGCGAGAAGGTCTCTTCCTTTAGGCTGGATCCTCGCTGTGTGGGCTGCATGGAAGGCCCTCCTTATGATGTCCTTCCTAACGGGGAGGCTGAATACCTTGGGTAAGGTAATGCTCCTAACCACATCTCCCCCTAGATTAAGTAGGGGAACCCTCCTCTCCTCTAACTTGAACGGAACTACTATTAGGTGTGACACAGCTAACTCACCTACATCTTGCTCTCAAGGCTTACATAGGTTATCTTAGGAGGGGCCTCAGGTACCCATGATGGGGGCCTCACCGGCCACCTTAGTACTAAGGGCCTCTTAGGAGGCCCCTGAACGCTACCCCAGAGCACTATATACTCAGTTCTCACTAAACCGTAGTGTGGGAAGCCGCCAGCCGGCGTTATTTCATACCCGTTACTCCCTATCATCACTATCCGTTTATTGAACTCCGTCCTCCTATGATAGCCCATCTGCCCAGCTTGTGGTACAGGGCTTATAGCTCCTAGAGCAGGGCTTCTAGAACCTATCCTCCTGCTCCCCTTCCTATGCTTATGCCACCTAGGTAGTTCCTTAACTCTAAATCTTTTAATGACTCCCTGAAAACCCTTACCCTTCGTAACACCTATAACATCAATGAACTGGCCCTCCTTAAACACGTCACCGACCTTAATCTCCTTACCAATTATGTTGAGGGCATACTCCATCTGTGCCTCTATATCACCCCCACCAAGCTTTACCTCAATAATATCCGGCACCTTCTTGCTTAAACCACCTGTAAGCATTGGTTGGGAAGCGAGAAGTAGCGCAACCCTATCTACGCCCTCCCTCCTAAGGTCTTCAAGCTTTTTCAGAGCCTCATCCCTATTTACACTTAACGTCTTAACCCTCCTCCACAACTGTAAGTTATCTGGGGGCTCGCCCCAAACATCCAGTAATGTCTTAAGACCAGTTAAGGTGGCTTTATAAAACCTGGCTGCTACAGCAACCATTGGTGGGGTTTCGATAACTGTAGCGGGCACGAAGATCTCCTGCTGGTAAGTTGACATACCAGGCCTGTCATCGATAATCATTAGGTGGGTCATACCTACTTTATAACCTAGGAAGGCAAGGGGCCTCGGCTCGGGGAGGTCTACGACAGGCCACGACTTAACTCTAGGTACTATCCTGCTAGCCCTCTTTCGGGGCCTAACACCTAAGCTCCCCCTTCTAGGCGCTGAGTGCTTCCTCCTTGCCACTATGCCCACCTCAGCAGCTACAGCATTGTTCTATAGGCGTTTAAAACCCTTACTAACTCCCTTAGGCAATGCTCTAAAGTGTCAGTCCTTAGGGGTCATCACTCCTCAGTACTCGGCAAAGACATCATTCTAAGGATATGTTTTTAACGTGCTTTAAAACTTAATCCTTGGTGAGAGCATGGGCGGTAGGCAGAAGACGACGCTATTTATGGGTATAGCTAGTAGCGAAAGTGAGAAAAAGGCAAAGAGTAGGAGGGTTAAGGGGTCTAGTAAGGGTAGAAAGAAGAGGTAGGTTTAGCACTAACTCCTTGGTTAGGGTACAAATGTTTGAGTGGCCCCCGGTAAAGAGGTCTATTAAGTTAAGCGCTGTCATACCGGTTTCGAACATCGGCTTAGTGAAGGACCTAAGGTGGAAAACAATAACTATAGGTGAGTTTGCAAGGGCGTTCGCCATATATAAAATCAACAACGTAGTACTGCTAAGTACTGGTAGGGACGATGAAGATCCAGGCGATACAAACCTTTTTAGGATAATCCTTGAGTACCTGCTGGTGCCTCCCTATTTACGTAAGTACGTTGTACCAACCCTACCTGAGTTACGATATGCGGGTGTGTTGCCGCCGCTTAATATAGTTACCCATAACCCTGAGGGGAGGGAACCACGTAAGGGTGATTTAAGGGAAGGTCTAGTGATGACTTCATACGGTAATAGGGGTAAGGTGTTCATAGGTTATAGGAGGCGTTGCTATACCGTGTCGCACAGGGAGCTGAGAAGCGGGGATAGGATC
>NJEF01000047.1 GCA_002255065.1 Desulfurococcales archaeon ex4484_204
TAGAGCTGGAGAGGCCCGTGATCACACCACTAATGGCGTACTCCATCGGGCTTAAACTAGGTCGTAGTTCAGCAATGCTGAAGGATCCCCTCTATGTGGGGCAGGCTAAAGACCCTGTTAAAGGGTACGGTCTACACAGCATCTCAGGGTGTGCGGGTGCTGAGAATCCCTTGGTAGAGCACCTCTTTAAGCACTTCTTAGAGAGTAACTTAAGTGACATATTCAAGTTGCCTGATGAGGCATTAAAAGCCCTAATAGTAGGCATCATCGACTCTAACGCATTAATACGCTACACAGGTGGTGAACCATCTATAACCCTAAGCTTTAGTAATGTTGAGCAGGCTAAGGCGTTTGCTTTAGCATTAAGGAGGTTCAGGGTTCTCTCCAAGATCTTGAGGAAGGGGGCTTCTGCTCTAGTCAACATATCGGACCCTGAAAGTATTGCAAGGCTTTATGAAGTTGTGGAGAAGTACTGCACGAGGAGTGAGGTCCTTAAGGAATTATCAAGGTATAAGGTCCTTAATGATGGCTCGGTTAATGACTTCTACGTTGATGAAGTAGTCAGTGTTAAAAGGATTCCTTATAAGGGCTTAGTTTACGACATCTACGTTCCCGGTATCCACAACTTCCTCGCAGAGGGGGTTCTAGTACATAACTGCATAGACGAGATAGATAAGATGCGGGATGAGGATAGGGTAGCTATTCATGAAGCCATGGAGCAGGGAACTGTAAGTATAGCGAAGGCAGGTATTGTAGCTAGGTTAAACGCTAGGGCATCTGTCCTAGCTGCTGGGAACCCTAAGAGGGGTAGGTACATAGCCAGTATGGGCTTATCGGAGAACATAAACCTCCCGGTTACGATACTCTCTAGGTTCGACCTCATATTCGTGCTTAAGGACATTGCAGAGATAGAGAGGGATAAGTCACTGGTTAAGTACGTTCTTAAAACCCATGAGGCGCTGGGGAGGGTAAGCCCTGAAATACCTCCCGACCTCTTGAGGAAGTACATAGCCTACGCGAGGAAGTACGTTAAGCCTAAGTTAACACCTGAGGCTGAACACATAATTATGGAGTATTATATAGAGCTTAGGAAGAAGAGCGCTGAAAACCCTGAAGCCCCGCTAGCAATAACAACGAGGCAGCTGGAAGCACTCATTAGGCTTGCTGAAGCGCATGCTAGGATGTCCTTAAAACAGACAGTTGATGCTGAGGATGCTGCTGAGGCTGTTAGATTAATGAACACGATGCTCGAGAAGGTCGGTATGGATGTAGAGACGGGGGCACTGGATATAGACACGATAATGATAGGGAAGCCGAAGAGCTTGAGGGAGAAGGAGATAACAGTCCTAGATCTTCTGAGAGAGCTGATCGCGAGGGATGAGGAAGGGAGGGGATGTGTTAAACTAAAAAGGTTGAAGTCTAGGGCTGAGGAGATCGGGATCGATGAAAGAACCCTAGAGAGAATACTAAGAGATCTGAGAAGGGCTGGAGACATATATGAGAAGAGGCCTGGCTGCTTCGCGCTGGTCGAGTAGCTCCGCCTCCCTAGTTAGTTACCCTTAAAAGCGGGCGTTTAGGTATATGGTTAGGGTAGGTCTATGTGCGAGCTTGTGATAAGGCTGAGTAGCGGCAAGGAGATACCTATAAATGAGGACACGTTAGCCATAATATACAAGTACATAAGGTCGGAGTTCATGCTTGAATCGTTAGCTAGGGACTTAGGCCTTGAGAACTGGGAGGAGGCCTACGAGTTTATTAAGAAACTCCCTTCCTGGATAGCCTGGACTCCATCATCGTTCTTTGAGTATACAAAGAGGAAGATATGTAGTGAGGAGGTTAAGGAGTAGTGGGTGCATAGTGAGACTTGACAGCTGTTAGGAAGAAGTACGTAATTACGACGAGGTATAGTAAGGAGGAGTTCGCAGAGAGAGAGCTCGGCGACTCCGTCTTCCCCTTCGATGAAAATGTCGAGATACGTAGAACCAGGTTTGGTGGAGTACTAGTACTCTACACATCTCTCAACTTAGACGAGCTCTTAAGAGCGCTATCTACACATCCTCCAGCAACTGTGGAGAGAGTTGTTAAAGTTGATTTCTGCTGTAAGATATCGAGCGTCTCTGAATTAAGTAGGTGTCTCGTTAACGGATTAAGAGGATTCGGTATTGAGAGGTGCTCGGATATCCTTTTTGGGAGGAAGGGGGCTCTTGGGGATGATGGTGTTAGATTGATTGTAAACGTTGTAAGAAACTTCTTAAGGTACAGTAAGGAGAGCGAGCTTGTTCTTCACGTTGAGCCTGTTAACGATGAGGTATGCTTCGGTATCATGAAGCGAGGCATTGATAAGGTAGCGCGTATTAGGGCTAAGAAGATAGGTATTATAAGTCATCTTTTAAAGGGTAAGAAGTATAGGTACTAAGGGCTGTGCTGTGGGTGAGCTTAAAAGGTTTGAAGTTGTAGACATTCCCGTCCCGAGGGGGTTAAATGTCATAATTGGTCACTCCCACTTTATAAAGACTGTCGAGGATCTGTATGAAGCGTTAGTAACGGCGGTACCGGGAATAAAGTTTGGTTTAGGGTTTGTTGAGGCGAGTGGTGAGAGGCTGGTGAGGTCTGATGGCAATGACGACGAGCTTATACGCCTAGCTGAGGAGA
Organism: Desulfurococcales archaeon ex4484_204; assembly: GCA_002255065.1. GTDB lineage: Archaea > Thermoproteota > Thermoprotei_A > Sulfolobales > NBVN01 > EX4484-204. The sequence continues at coordinate 2,653 of NJEF01000047.1, forward strand.
CCGCGTTAAAAATAGGTGCGGGGCACACTTTCGTAATATTCATCAAGGATGCATGGCCTATAAACCTCCTTAACTCACTTAAGCTAGTTCAAGAAGTAACCAGGATTTATGTTGCAACGGCAAACCCCGTTCAAGTAGTTGTTGCGGAGACCGATCAGGGTAGGGCAGTGATCGGGGTGGTTGACGGCTTCATACCTCTGGGTATTGAGGGAAGAAGGGAAAGGAAGGAGAGGTATGATTTCCTGAGGAAGATCGGGTATAAAAGGTGATTTCTTGACGTATAAGTATGAATTACTGTGCTTTAACGAGGTTCCACTAGATATTAATGGCTTAAGGATATACGTCCTTAAGCCCATATTAAGGAAGGTCGTAGAATTAAAGAGTAAAATAGGCATGAACAGTGAAGCAGATACTGTATATAGTAAGATAAAACATTACATATACGGAAAGGAGTGCCCTTATGTCCTGCTGAGATATGAGAGGAAGGGGGTAGAGGAGGAGGTAGGTTTAAGGTTTGTAGGTAGCTATAGAGAGTTCCTACTCTCACTATCCTTTAGTAAGCTCCTAGGGGTAGAGGTTTTAAAGGAAAGCATGGTACCCGATGAGAACGTAATATTAGCGAATAGCTTATCACCAGTGATAAAGCACTATATGAATGATGACACCTACGTCCTCGACACTCGAGTCGAGCTTAGCGAGGTCTTAAAAGAGGCTGTAGCATTACGTGTAATTACTGAGAGGGAGGACAGGATAGTGTTCTTGAAGGAGAGAGCTAAGAAGGTTCAGCAACCATTGCGTAAGGGTCCGCGAGGTAGAGCTAGGAGGGTAAAAAGGAGGTAAGGCGTTACGGTTTTAATTACATAATAAGGGCTAGTATAGCCTTCTGAGTGTGTAGCCTGTTCTCTGCCTGATCCCATACTACAGACCACTTCCCGTCAATAACATCGTCAACGACTTCATACCCCCTATGTGCAGGTAGACAGTGCATGAATATAGCATCTTGTTTAGCTAAACTCATAACCTCCGGCGTTACTCTAAACTTACTTAGATCTCTAATCCTCCTCTCACTTTCAGCTTCCTGCCCCATACTAACCCATACGTCGGTATACACTACATCGACACCCCTCACAGCTTCTAGAGGATCTCTGTACATCTCTATACTTACGCCTGCCTTATCGGCCTCCTCCTCTGCCACCTTCATTATCTCCTTACTAGGATCGTAACCAGCAGCTGTTGCTATCCTAAAGTTGTTGCCTAACTTAACAGCTGCCAGCAGCAGTGAGTGGAGCACGTTATCCGAACCATCGCCAAGGAACGCTATGGTTAAACCGCTGTACCTACTCTTCTTTTCCCATATCGTGAGCATATCGCTAATAGCTTGGCAGGGGTGCTCTACATCGCTTAAAGCATTTATTACCGGTATGCTAGCGTATTTAGCTAGCTCTATGAGGTCTCCATGGTTATAAACCCTTGCTGCTACAGCGTGGACGTACCTACTAATAACCCTCGCCGTATCCGCTATCGTCTCGCCCCTCCCTAACTGCATTTCATGCCAGGAGAGGGATATCACCTCACCACCTAACTGCTTCATAGCTACCTCAAAGCTGATCCTAGTTCTAGTGCTAGGTTTCTGGAAGATCATCAGTAACGTCTTCCCTCTAAGCAACGGAAGTAGCACCTCACCTAAGTAATACCTCGCTTTAAAGTCTAGCGATGTCTTCAACACGAATCTAAGCTCCTCTCCCGTAAGGTCAGCAACAGATAATAGATCCCTACCCTTCAATGACCTCACCGGCATCACCCTGAGTTTAATGAACCACGATATATAAAATATTAAGATTTCCTAAGACATAATAAACTGTGGTTACACAGATGAGGGAGGTTGATGTAGTAGTTAAGCTAGCTTCACCAGCTGGCGGCGTTAAGCCGCGCTTTACACCATACCACGTATTCATGGCCTTACGTATAATTGCAGAGAAGGGACCTATAGGGAGGCCTAGCCTTATGAAGGACATAGGGTTAGGGGAGGCTAGTACTAAAACATTATTAAGGAGGATGAGAAGTGCCGGTCTAATAGGGATCGACAGCGTAGCGGGGGCGTACATAACGGATAGCGGTTTAAAGCTGTTGAAGGCACTGAGCTCTGTTATTAAAATAGCTGGAGAAGTAAGCGTTGAGGACGTGTGTAGAGACTGCAACGGCTTTGGCGTGGTGCTACGTGGTGGTGCAAAAGCAATAGAGAGCTTCGGGGGCGCTATACGGGCAAGGGATGAGGTAGTTAGGCAGGGAGGTATAGGTGCTCTAATACTGTACGTCCTTAGCGAGGGGAGGTTCGCGATGCCTACACCTACAGGTCTTGAGGAAGCTAGCTCGCTATCTGCGGTGAGAGACCTTAGGTCTATTAAGGATTTAAGGGAGGGTGATGCAGCCGTGATCGCCCTGTGCTACAAGAGTGATAGGGAGTGTGCATGCTACGCAGTAAACTCAGCCCTTATGATAATGAGGAACTAGGGATGTGTACCGCAGCGCTAGCGCTTTACACGGGTGGTAAGGACTCTCACTACGCGTTATTGAAAGCTTTACACGCCGGAATTAAGGTACTAGGCCTAGTTACTGTAACGCCGAGGAGGTTGGATTCATGGATGTTCCATACCGTGAATGTTTACTGGACTAAGCTGCACTCGGAACTACTGGGCTGTCCTCAAATAATGGTAGGGGTAAGTGGGGTGAAGGAGGTTGAAGTCTATGAATTATACAACGAGTTGAGGAAGGTAGTTAAGGATATTGGCGTTGATTGCCTAATATCGGGAGCAGTGCTTTCACGCTATCAAAAAAAGCGTGTAGATATGCTTTCTAAGAAGTTAAGGCTTAGTCATTACGCACCTCTATGGGGTTATGATCCCCTTTCACTACTAAGGGAGGAAGTGAAAACCTTAGGTTTCATAGTGACTGCTATCCAAGCTTATGGGTTAAGGAGTTACTGGCTGGGTAGGCGCCTACTACCACGCGATATAGGGAGTATAGAAAGGTTGCAGAAGAAGTACGGTATAAACCCCGTTGGTGAAGGAGGGGAGTTCGAGACCTTAGTTATAACATCCCCCCTCTTTAGGGGGAGAGGTGTCTGTATCAATAAGGCATCAATTCTGTGGTACCCGCATGAGTGGAGGGGGTATTATTTAGTTGAAGACGCATCGATCTGCCCTTAACCCCTCTTCTTAAACCAAGCATCGAGGCCTTTAACGGTCCCCTTAATGTGCTCTCTGTAAGCTCTCCTTAAGCGAGATAAGGCGCCTCTTACTCTCTCCTCTGAGAAGTCGTGCTCCTCTACAAGGGTTTTTATTATACCATCCTCCCTAGGCTCGCTCCACTTTATTGTATAGTTATCGGTTACGAACGGCTTAAGAAATACCTCCCTAATCTTTGCTGGGTCTTCAGGAAGTGTAGCCTTAGGTAAGGTTTTTAAAGCCCTCTCTAAACGCCCGTAGGTCTTGATCAGCGATAGTGCCCTCTTAGGCCCTATCCCTTTAACTCCTTCAGGGTTGTAGTCGGTTCCCAGCAAAATAGCTATATCCACTAACTGCTCTCTAGTCAGGCCTAAGGCTTTAAGTAGCTTACCTAGCTCGATAACCTCAGGTTTTACTTCAATATAGACGTCCTTCCTAGGTAGCTTCCTCCTACCAGAGATCGTTAAGTTTCTAACGAGTCTCGGTGCGCCAAAGAGCAGTGAGTCGTAGTCCTGGGAAGCAGCTGCCCAAGCATCCCCCTTTAAGGCTATGTATGCTGCCTGGGCCTCCCCCTCCGACGGGGCCTGAACCCACGGGATCCCCATAGCTGTTAGTAAGTGTTTAGCGTCTTCAACCATTTCATTGGTTAGCTTAGATGAGAGCTGAGCGTACCTCCTCGCAGCCTCTATATCCCCTACAGCTATAGCTCTCTCATACTTCTTCCTAGCCTCCTCCCTTATAGCCATCCTCTCCTCCAGCTCCCTTAACTTAAGCTCTGGAGGCTTACCATCAAACACATAAACAGGTTTTACTCCTGCCTCAACGATGTTAATTGTTCTGTAAAATAGGCCGCTTAGATGGCTTGTTATCCTCCCCTTGCTGTCCATTAAAGGGGTGCCATCAGCCTGCCTTATCGCGGTTAAGAACTGGTAGAGGGCGTTGTAAGCATCTATAGCAATTACCTTGCCCCTCAACTCCCTTAAATCGCTAATCACCTTAATTACGTCAGGGGGTATTAGATCCCTTAAATTAACCCCCATAAACC
>NJEF01000048.1 GCA_002255065.1 Desulfurococcales archaeon ex4484_204
GAGGAGGGTGGTTTAGGTAGGTTAATAAGGATTTTATGGGAGGTAAGGCCATCAATACTTGCAACAGATAACGTGTTAGAGATCGGTGGTTCTAGGAGGAATCTCCTGAGGGTAGCTAAGCTAATACCACCTGATACGGAGATAGTCCAGGTAACGTTGGGGCCTGACTACTTCACTAGCGTTAAGAGCCTTGCACATAAGGAGGGCATCAGTATCGAGAGGGGTAAGTTAGAGCCCCTTAAGACAGCTGTTGCTGTAGCTACTCTAGCTGAGAGGGGTTATGGAGAGAAAATCACTCTCTTTGAGAGAAAGGTAAGAATTACGGTGTACAAGAGCCGCTCAGGATACGCTGGCGGCTCTAGGTCAGATAAGTTTCAGAGGAGTATGAGGGCTGCAGTAGCGGGAGCTGTTAAGAGGATTAAGGAGATTCTTGAGAGGGAAGGCATAGACTATGACCTAACTATTAGGAAGAGTAGGGGTGGTATTGAGAGAGCTAGGTTTACAGTATACGCTGATCGTAAGGAGCTCCGCGGAATCGTTAAGGAGGTTAGGAGCCGTGACGTAGAGATCAGGATGGAACCTGTAGTAAGTAAGAAGTTGCTAAAACTTGAAGGAGGGAAACTTAGGAGGAGGTACTTAATAGTAGGTTATGACCCCGGTATAGAGAGCGGCCTTGCCGTAATAGACTTAGACATGAATCCCGTGCTTATTACTTCGGGTAAGGAGCTTGATAGGGGATACGCAATATCAACATTGACATCGTTAGGTTTACCTGTGGTTATTGCAACCGATAAGAACCCTCCTCCTGAGGTGGTGAAGAAGCTTGCAGCAGCATTAAACGCCCAGCTCTTCGTGCCCCAGCACTCCCTTAGCACGAGCGAGAAGGAGCTTATGGTTAAGGACTATGCTGGTAGGTTCCGTATAGGTGTGAGGAATACCCATGAGAGAGACGCGCTTGCAGCAGCTCTCAAGGCGTATAAGACCTTCGAGACTAAGATGGAAAAGTTAAGTGAAAGGGTGAGAAGCATGGGTCTTAGAGTATCAAACATACAGAAATACAAGGTAAGGGTTATTAGGAACGAGCCTTTAAGCAAGATCATTGAGGATGTGATAAGTGATTTAGTAAGGGAGGCGACGTCGAGGAGGGATTTAAAGGAGAGGGATACCCCAGCATCCCATATAATGATGTTCGCAGGCAATATAGTGAGAAAAGATGCTGAAAGTGATAGGAGGGTTAAGGAACTGGAGGAGAAGGTTAAGGAACTCGTCATTGAGAATAGATCGCTAAGAAGCAGGATCAGCGAGTTAGAGAGTGAGATACTCGAGCTTAAGAGCGAGTTAAGCGTAGCTTCGCTGGATATATCGCGTGACATCTTAAGGGATAGGAAAGTAGGTGAGCTTATCCAGAGGGTAAGGAACTTAACGCAGTATGTTAGAAAATTAGAGCTTGAGAATGTGAACCTCAGAAAAGCAGTAGGTAGCTTTTCTCAGTTAATTAGTGGTTTGTTTAAGGGAGAGCTCGCCATTTTAAGGAAAGCCCGGATAAAGAGCGGTGTATTGAAGGTGAGCAAGGATATTTTAGGCGATCTAAGAAGTAGCGAAACTATTTACCTAGATATTAGTAGCGAGGACGATGTCAGTATCGATGAGCTCGCTAAGCTAACTAATGAAGTAGGTGTTAAGTATGTTGTACCTAGACACTACGAATCCTTAGCTAAGAAGCTTGCTTCAAGGTTCGTCCCTGTTATTACCGTTGATAACCCAGTGCTATTTGATGACGTTGCAGTAGTTAGCGTTAAGACGTTAGAGTTACTGAAAACTTTAGATAGGAAGCTTGCTTCACTAAGAAAGGCTAAGGAGTTAGAGAAGAACTCCCTAACAGAGGACGCGTTGGAGAAATTAATAAATGAGTACAGAACCCAGAGGTACCGCAGTGAAGAGCTTCAGGGAAATTAAAGGATTAGCTAGGTTTAAGAGCTTTAGAGAATGAAGTATGGACGAGCGCAGTCAGCGTAGGTGGTTAGGCTTGGGCAGGAGGAGGCTTATATTTAAGAAGGTGTACGGTGAGGACATCCTGCGAGGTGGGAAAACCTTAACTATTAGGCTCTACTCGCCGGTAAAGAGTGGCGATACCGTAGACATAGTCGTAGGACCTATGAAGGTGGGTACAGCGCTTATAGAGTCCGTAGAGGTTAAGAAGGTTAAGGATTTAACGGATAAAGACGCTATAGCTGATGGTTTTACTAACAGAGATGAGCTCTTAAAAGCACTGAAAAAGATATACAAAAGTAAAATAAGCGATAAGACAGAGGTTAAGCTAATAAAGTTTAAGCTTCTGGGTAGAGGGTCTAGCTAGACTCCTATGACACCACGACATACGATATACTGACCTTAGGTATTACTAAGCCTCCTTCATTAGATACGATACCAACCTCATACCTCGATAGCTTCGTTAGCTTACCCTTAACTACGTCACCGTTTACTAGATGTACCTCCAGCTCTGAACCTATGAAATCTGCTGTAAGGATCGTCTCCCCGAGCTCCTCGATGCTGTATCCGTGGAACTCCATGGGCTCCGTTACTATGTAGAGGATTGCGTGTCTGAATAGTATAACGGCTTTACCCTCAACTCTTAACCCTACCTCGTACTTCGCTACCTCATCTACGACACCCTCCAGAGGCTCCCTGGCCCCCTGTATGTAAACTTTAATGCTTTTACCCTCAAACCTCGTATCAAGAATGTTCTCCCTAATCGGCAGTTCCAACCACCTTCAAAGCCGATTACGCTGAAAGCCTATTAAATATAACTTAGAGAGCTTCTTTAAGCATAGCCGCTTAATGCTCGGTTTAGGAGAAGGCTTTACCGACTAGCTAACCTCCCTATAATCTAAGCCTAGCTTGTCTGCGTGCTCGTACGCCGCGTTAATCTCATCCCTACGTAGACGGCGAGCTATATCTGGATACCTCTTAGGGTTTAGTGAAACCCAAAACTCGGGCCTGTACTGATCCATTATGTTGATTAAGGCATTCCTGCAGTTCTCTGATATCCACTCAAGAACGGGCTTTGTGCAGCATTCAAAGTGATTTGGGAGAACTAGGTGCCTTATTATTATGGGGTCGCCGCTCTCACATATACTCCTTAAGTTTCTAGTGATGACTTCATAGTACCTTCTAACCGCTGACAACCTTAACGCACACGTATCGTTACCGTACTTGAAGTCTGGTAGCCATATGTCTATTAAGTCGCTAAGCAGCTCTAAGGTCTTAGGGGTCATGTACATGTTGCTATTCCATAGTTGTGGCACGTTAACGTTAAGGTATTTAAATGATGCAACTATATTGTGCACGTTGGGTGTGGGTTCCCCCCCTACATGGTTTATATTGCGTGCCCCCTCCAGCCTTAAGTATTCCTCTATCGTAGCTAACTCCTTAGGACCTGCTTTAATCCCTGTAAAAGGGTTAAGCTGCGATATATCGTAGTTTTGGCAGAAGACACATCTAAAGTTGCAGCTACCGTAGAATATCGTTCCGCTAGGTACTAATGGGGCCTCCTCACCGACGTGGAGGAAGTACGTTGTAACGTATGACTCCCTACCGAGCCTGCAAACCCCTACCTTAACATCCCTATTAACCCTACACCGCCACTCACATAGCTCGCAGGAGGAGAGGGTTCTTCGAAGGATCTCGATCTTCACGTCGAGAAAGCTATGCTTTGGAGTATCAAGCTTGTGGTATTCATCTAGGGTAAGCCCGTTACTCCTTACACTGTGAAGCATTGTAGAGAACTCCCTTCTTAAATCGCTATGTAGATGCCATAGCTCATCGGTTGCGAGATCTCTGGGATCGGTTTCGGCAGGGACCTTCTTTGCTAACATAAACTTCGCTGGAGCTCTATTATTCATAACTCTGTAGTACCACTCTAACTTCCTTCTAACCCTCTCCTCTCTCCACACGTATATGGCGTCAGGCCTTATTAACCGCCACAGCCTGCCCTCTACGCTAACCACTCTTACGCCCATTAGTGCTATCGTTTAGGAAATCATAAAGCTTAGCAATAGAGCCTCTACACACTTTTATGCCTGAGATACTGTTGCACATGCTAACTCCTTCGAACCTTAGTAGCTTAGCTTTAAACGCATCTGCCCTCCTACCCTCGAGAGTGTACCCTCCGACACCGCCACTGCTCTTAACGACTCTATGACACGGTACCGCGATGGGATACGGGTTCTCCTTAAGTAGCAACGCTATGAATCTTGGGTTCACACCTAGTAGCCTTGAAAGCTCGCCGTACGTTACTACCTTACCTTGGGGAATTATGGTAAGGAGGGCTAGTAGGGCTTCCCGTATGCACTCGCGCCTAACGCACCTACTATTAATGGGTAATACCTTGCCTTTCTTACTAACTCTAACGACTACAGCCACCATTACTACTCCATAAGCTTCTTAGGTACGATCCTTATAACTCCGCTTTCCTCGTTGCGTTCAATGATGAACTCCTTGCCCCACTTCTCAACCATACTCTTTGGTATGTAGAGGTTTAGGGGTAATGTGTAGTACTCATACACGTACACCTTATCCCGCACGATCTTCCTACCTATAACCCTCCTAACGGTCGCGATCCTCTTAGGTGCGGCCAAGTACATCACCTTAGCCGGTAGTAAGGAGGAGGGCTTTAAAAACTTTATATTACGTGGATAATTCCATTAGCCCTTCATCCCCCTATTTTAAAATTCAGGAGCTATTTTCATCACACTCATCATAGCTAGCTATGATGAGTGGAGTATCCTGAATAAAGCTCTTACCAAGTATTAAAGCTGTCTCGGCCCTGCTTAGCTCGTAGCCTAGGTATAGTGCGTGCTCCTTAGTTATATCTACGCTACGTACTACAGCCCTACTCAAGCTTAGTGCATCACTCCCTACGAATCTCTTAACTAAGTTATCGCTCCCTCTCTCGAACACATCAACTACCAGCATCTTAGATGCGTGATCTACATACACCTTTACATAGTACTTAGGGTCCAGGATGGGGTCTATGCGCCTGCTTACTAGCACTACATGCCTCTCACCCCTAATAGCTGGTGGGTCAACGTTTCTGTACTTCTTCTCTTTAATGTAAAGCATATCCACGTCTATGTCGATTGGAGGGGACTTCTTTATAAACGCCCTATAGAGCATCTCCCTAGAGATCGATGCCTCCTTTAACGCTCCAACAGCCTTCCTGCTCTCCTCAGTTATTAAAATGCTCGAGACACCTAGCTCAAAGGCTAAGGCCTCAAGAAGCGCTACTACTCCATGGGTATCAACGTCTATTAACTCATAAACGTTCGATACATCCATTAACAATGGCGCTTTGCTGAACTTCTCCCTAACTTCGTAGTAAGTTATAAGGGATTCGTACAGACCGAGTAGTGGCGGTAGTAGCGCTGGGTTAATGATGACCTTATCTATCCCCATGTTTAAAAGCTCCTGGTATCCCTTTTCTAGGGCCCCTACCACCTCTCTACGTCTAGCTGACCTCACTGGTTTCACCGTTAGCACGACCCCCTCATCATTAATGAGGTGCGACACCTTCTCTACATCAGCTGACGTAACGTTGAAGAGCATGTCAACGTAATTAATGACATCCTTTAAGAGCTCTTCACGGCACTCCATATCGATCCCTAAGACGATGCCTGGAGCAAGATCTCTCACTTTACGGGCTATGCTGAGTAATGCGCTTAATTTACACCCACCTGCTTCGCAACCTAGGACTATCCCTTGGTAGCCGTACTTAACGACTTTACCTACGATGCTACGTATGTTTTCATCGTTGGTAATCCTGGTAACTAGGACTTCATAGAATAGGTTAAGGGGGGGTGGTTTAGCGTAAAAGCTTAGGTTGCTAACTTTAAAGACCTCCTCAGCCCTTCTTAGGTATTCATTGAACCTCTCACTATACGTATGTCTTAGGTGTTCCAGTATGATGTCGTCAGCTGGGGTTACTGGGCTAAACTCGGTTCCGTTCTTAAGAAGCTTTAAAAGCTCCGGAATATCGCCTGCATACTTAGTGCCTTTAATAACCGGCTTACCGATCGCATCCTCTATGACCCTAGCTGAGCCCCTGCTTAAACCCGGCACTACTACGATGTCAGCATCTAGTACCTCCTTAATCCTGCGCTTTAGCTCCCTAGCTATGTAGCGTGTGTTGATTAAGGCAGCTATGGGAGCGTCCAAGACCACAAGCTTTATGTTGAAGTCCTTTATACCCCTAACTACGTCCCTAACGATGCCCTCCGCTACCTTCGTAGTTACCAGCACTATATTCCTGTACTCCACACCGTCACCTACTTACAGGTGTGTTAGGTGGTAGTTAAAGCATAATAGGTAATGCTGACTCCTTAATTAGGGGTTTGGGTTAGTGGATAGGGTTACTGGCTACGAGCTCGAGGGCTTAGCGTTAAACGGCTTACTAAAGGAATTTGAGCTCGTTGATTGCAGGAAGGAGAGGGGTATTAGGTACTCTAAGATTACTGCTGTAACATTGGATGGAAAGCAGTTAGAGACTGAGTGCATGGAGTACTCTAGGGTAGTAAGGATATATTTAGTGCTTTTAAAGTATAGGGACTGGGGTAGGAGTTTAGTGAGGAGGTGATGAGCGGTATTACATATGGTGTTGATTTTAAAGGCAGGCGATTTAAGCACCTGGCGCTGATCCTTATTTGCGGTAATTAACCTACGCTAGTAGCTACACCGTTTCCTCTAACTGTATCGCTCCTTTTTTGTTTTGTTGTGATTGGTTTTCGTTGGTTCCTCCTCGCCTGGGGGGCTCACCCCGCTGTTCATCCCGTGGGTTCATGGGCGGCCGTCGAGCCGAACGGCA
>NJEF01000049.1 GCA_002255065.1 Desulfurococcales archaeon ex4484_204
AACAGTACAGATAATTCCGCACATTACTAATGAAATAAAGGAGGAGATAAGAGGTATTGCTGAGGAGCAAGGTAGTGATATAGCGGTTATTGAGATTGGCGGAACAGTTGGGGATATTGAGGGCCTACCATTTCTTGAAGCAATAAGGCAAATGAGGCTTGAGGAGGGTAGCGATAACACGTTATTCATACATGTAGTCCTCGTACCCAGGCTTTCAGTAACTGGGGAACAGAAAACCAAGCCCGCTCAGCACAGCATCCAGGAGCTTAGAAGAATAGGTATTCAACAAGACATTATAGTTGCGAGGTCTGAGAAGCCATTAAATAGCGAAGCTAGAAGGAAGCTCGCACTATACGGGAACATCCCCGAGGAAGCAGTTTTTAGTAATTACGATGTTGAAGTAGTGTATGAAGTTCCCTTAATACTCATGAAACAGGGCTTCCTAAAGGTGATAGCTAAGAAGCTCAGGCTAAGGTATAGAGATCCGGAGATGCACACATGGATAGACTTTATAAATAAGTTAAAGTTTTCTCGGGAAACCGTAAATATAGCAATGGTTGGTAAGTATACGAGGTTGCGCGACAGCTACTTAAGCATCGTTGAGTCCGTTAAGCATGCATCAGCTTTTCATAACGTTAAACCGTTGTTTAAATGGATAGAGGCAACAGATGTTGAGCGAGACAGAGTGGACGTTATGAAGGTATTGGAAGGTGTTAACGGGGCCATAATATTGCCGGGCTTTGGTCAACGTGGTGTTGAGGGAAAGTTAAGGGTTATCAAAGTGCTTAGAGAGCAGGGCTTACCTGTGCTAGGCATATGCTTTGGGTTACAGTTAATGGTTGTGGAATTTGCAAGGAATGTCTTAGGTCTTGAAGGAGCTAACAGCACGGAGATCGATCCACGCACACCTCACCCCGTTGTTGACCTTTTAGAGATGCAGAAGGGGGTAGTTCGTAAAGGAGGTACGATGAGGCTTGGTTCACGCCCCATAAGGATAGTTAAGGGAACTCTTGCCCACAGGATTTACAGGTCGCTCATGGTGTATGAAAGACATAGACATAGGTACCAGGTTAACCCAAAATACTTAAACCTGCTTGAGAGGGAGGACTTCATAGCTAGCGGGTATGGGGAGGAGGGCTTTCCTGAGATCATGGAGGTTAAAGGCATGGAGTTCTACATAGGGATTCAAGCACACCCTGAATTTAAGAGTAGGCCTTTAAGACCATCACCTATGTTTCTATCCTTTATACGCTACGTCAAGGAATTCAAATCATAAAACCCCAGACTTAAAAAGGCGCTTGCATTGGAGTAATTAGGAATAATTATGCGTTTTAAAGACCTTGTATGTCTTAAAACAGGTAAAGCCCTTCTCCTAGAGGGGCTCTTGAGGCTGGTATCGGTGTTGCAGCAGCATATCCTGGAACGCCCTCATCTGAGATAGTTGAGTCGTTAATGCAGGTAAGGGACCTCCTCGGGATCTACGTTGAGTGGAGCGTGAATGAGAAGGTCGCTTTTGAGGTAGCTTATGCGGCAGCTATATCGGGTGTCAGATCTTTAGTTGCTATGAAACACGTAGGTCTTAATGTTGCGTCAGACCCCTTAATGAGCAGTGCTTATACCGGTGTGAAGGAGGGCTTCGTCATCGTTTCAGCTGATGACCCGAGCATGTGGAGTAGTCAGAATGAGCAGGATAACAGGTTTTACGGCTTACATGCCTACATACCCGTATTTGAGCCATCAAGCCCTGCCGAGGCTAAAGAGTTAACTAAGTACTCGTACGGGTTTAGTAGTCAATTTAAGCACCCTGTAATTTTAAGGATAACAACGCGTATTAGCCACACAAGGGCTGTGGTTGATTTAGGGGAAGTCGGCAAGCCTAAAACTAAGGGAGTGTTTATTAAAGAGCCAAGATATGTCTTAATACCTACTAATGCACGTAGGAATAAGCTAGAGCTGGTTGAGAAGATTAACAGGATGGTGAAGGAACTAAGCAAATCTCCGTTTAATAAAGTTGAGGGTAGCGGGGGGTTAGCGGTAATTGCCTCAGGTATTGCGTACCTGTATGTTAAGGAGGCTCTTGAAAAGCTTAAACTAGGAAGTGAAGTAACGCTGATCAAGCTATCAACAGTTTACCCTATCCCTAAATACCTCTTAATAGATGCCTTAAAAGATGTTAAGAAAGTTCTCGTAGTTGAGGAGGTCGATCCGTTTGTTGAGATACTGGTTAGAGGGTTGGTGAGCGAGGAAGGTCTTAACGTTGAAATTTACGGTAAGAACTACCTTGGCTACCCCTTCGAGCTAACAGTAGAGAGAGTTTATAAGGCGTTATCAAGGTTTCTTAATATCGACACAGCATTAAGAAGCGAGGAGGGCTCTAAACGTGATTTAAGGGCAGAGCTCCCACAGCGCCCACCAACACTATGTCCTGGGTGCCCATACAGACCACTATTCTACGCTGTTAAGATGTTTGCAATTAGGAATAAGCTTAACCTAGTAGCTGCTGGCGATATAGGGTGTTATTCACTGGGTTATAACCCCCCGTTTAACCTTCAGGACATAATTATTGAGATGGGGGGAGGGTTAGGGGTAGCTAACGGCTTAGCAAAGGTCGTTGAAAACACCATTATTACATTTATCGGCGACTCAACATTCTTCCATGCAGGTATCCCGCCATTAATTAACGCGTTCGTTAACAGATCGCCTCAGATAGTAGTTATACTGGATAACGAGGTAACAGCCATGACGGGGCATCAGCCGTCGCCTTCATCTAGGTTTAAGGATAGGGCCTACGTACCTATAGAGAACGTTGTTAAGGGCATTGGTATAAGGTTCGTTAAGGTCGTTGACCCATTTAATATTCGTAGGGTTATGAATGTGTTAAGCAGTGCTCTAGAGCACGTTAGGAAGTATAAGGAACCTGCAGTTATTGTTGCGAGGAGGAGGTGCGCTTTAGAGGTCATGAGAGACCTAGGCAGGTTATCATTAACTGCTCCTTCCTACATCATAGACCCTCATAAGTGCATAGCGTGTGGTCTATGTTATAACTGGTTTTCATGCCCGGCAATAGTACCCGGGAGTGAGGGTAAAGCCCTCATAGACCCTGAGCTCTGCGTAGGTTGTGGTGCGTGCGTTAACGTATGCCCTGTAGACGCCATAAAGCCTAGTAAGCCCTATGATAAGGAAAGTATAGAGAAGTATTGGTTTTAATGAGGGTGGTTAAGATGGTGTTAAACGTAGTGGTTGTTGGTGTTGGTGGACAGGGCCTTCTACTGCTCTCAAGGCTTATCGGTGAGTCCGTCATAGCGAGTAATACCGATATTAACGTATCAGTAGCTGAGACCCATGGTCTCAGCCAGAGAGGAGGCTCCGTCATAGTACATATCAGGATGGGCAAGGAGGTTTTCGCGCCCTTGATACCTAGAGGTGAGGCTAACATAATGTTAGCTCTCGAAATGCTCGAGGCAGCTAGGTACCTGGACTACTTATCAAGAAACGCTATAGTAGCCGTTAATGATAAAGTAATAAGACCTATAGCGCTTAAGGGGAGCCTACCTAGTAAGGAGGAACTACTAAGTGCTCTTAAGTCTAAGTCCAGCAACGTCTACGTTATTAAAGCGTCAGAAACTGCTCTAGCTCTTAACGCTCCCTTGAGTGCAAATATGGCGCTCCTAGGCTTTATAGGGTACATCCTTGAGGTAAAAGGGATTATAGACATTAACATGGTTAAGGAGATTATTAAAGGTGTAGGAAGGGGTAGGGTTAGGGAGGCTAATCTTAAGCTATTTAACTACGGCTATAGTGCAGCCCGTAACCTAGTGAGAGACGATATAATTAACAAACTTCCTTACTAAACCTAGATCGCTACATAGGTGAGGAGGGGAAAGGGAAAAAGCTTTAGTAAGGATTTAGATGGTCTCCCTGCTTTCAATTATTATCATTGTTGTAGTTCCCCTAACCTGCGGGATACGTCTAATTTTATTGATTATTAATTCGCGTAGGGCTTCATGGGTGTCTGCCTCAACCTTAGCAACGATGTCGTACATTCCGTAGACCTCATAAACCTCCTTTACTCCACCTATTTTAGATAGGGCCTCCATGACCTCCGATTCAGCCCCTATTTCAGTATTTATTAAAACTATAGCTGCAGGCATGAAACCTCAACTTAAGTAACATTAAGGACTTAATAAGTTTAATCGCCATGGGGAATGCCGGGTCTATGATGGATAAGTGATTTATAGGTAAGTTTGTGTAACCAGCTTCCTCACTACTTGCGATGGTTTAACTAGCGCCCCTAACGTAGGTTCCTTTTAGGTGTTACTTAGCATCAGCTGCCCGGTCTTCATCACTTATCAGGCCTTACAAGGTACATCACGTAGCTAGTGGTTTCTTACTAAAAGTACTAATAAGGCTTAGTCACTAGGTTTAGGGGTTTAACCTGAAGGTAACTGCAGGGAGCTTAGCTATAGTACTTAACTGGGAAGCACTAGACTTCAATACTATGTTTAGTATTTTTAAAACATCGGTAAGGTTGCATAGGGAGTTAGCCTGCATTAAGCTACTATTAAGACCTGCAGTAGCTACCGTTAGGGTAAGGGGTTTTATAACACGTGTGGCTCTGCCTCCCCTAACGATAATAGCTAGTACTAATACGTCGTTTATTGCTGACGCATATAAAAACTACAGTGATTCCGTAAGGTTCTTTGAGGTAGTTGAGGACTTTTGGGGGGACGTTAAGGACCTTATAGCAAGTAGGTGTTTAAGTGCAGTAGGTCACGGCTTGCTAAAAGAGCTCCTAGAGCAATTAAGCTTAGAGCTAACGTATTCTGAGGGTAGCCGTTGTTGTTTAATTATTGATAAGGACGCTGGGTTAAGCATTAACAAGTATGAGGGGGAAGTTATTAATAACCCCCATGTAGCGTGCATAGCTAACGCCCTAAACACAACGTTAAAGCATGTAAGGGGCAAGGTTAGGTTTTACTGGAGTAATCACCCCCTCCTCTATGGCCTGGGCATCGGGGGCAAGTACTTAGAAATCCATGTAGGCGAGCTTAACGCTTTAAGAAGGCTTAAAGTTTTAGGTAAGCCTATAGTGTTTATAGGCGGCGAACCTCTAGTACTGGAGCTACCGTATAATAGGTCTATAGTGTTTCTTGGACTGGATAGGGTAATTAGTGAAATGGCGTTGAGGTCTTTATTTTATACATGCTAGCTACTACGTGCTCTCCTCTAGCTCTAACGTCTTCCTCCTCCTCGCCTGTATTTCCTCGCTGGTCCCCCTAGATATTATTTCATAGAGTGTTGCTTTTTTGTTAGGCCCGGGTCTAAGTATCCTGCCTAGTCTCTGTATGAACTGCCTGCGGGACGCTGTTCCAGCTACTAATATGCCTACGTTGGCATCAGGAATATCGAGACCTTCATCTCCAACAGTGGTTACTACCAAGACCCCTGAAGCTGCTCTCCTGAACTCCTCTAATAACCTCCTCCTCTTACCTGTATCAACCTCACCAGTTAATAGAAAGCCATTGACCTCCCTAGCTATCTCCTCAGCTAGGTCTACGTAGTGGGCGAAGACAATGATCTTGCTGTTACTCCTTAACTCCCTCTCAACGATCTCCTTAACCTTCTCTATCTTCGACCTCGATTTCTGGATAATCATCCTCACCTCGTTATGAATCCTTAACGCCTCTATAGCCTTCTTATCACCTGTTCTCGCAGCTTCAAGAACCTGGTTAAAGTCAGCACCGTTAACTAACGCTCTATACTTCCTTCTAAGTTCTATATACCTTCTCCTTTCGTCAGGTTTTAAAGGAACCTTTATAGTTACGATGCTGTAGCTAGCTAAGTACCCCTTCTCAGCTAGTTCTTGAGGTGTTTTATAGAAGACGACGCCGCCCATTAAAGGAAACAGCTCGGTGTGCCTCCCATCCTCCCTGTAGGGGGTTGCTGAGAGGCCCATACGTGACGGAGCAGGGAGTCTCGTTGCTATAAGCTTAAACTTATCTGCCGGTAGGTGATGGACCTCATCAACTATTAAGAAGGTAAAGTAGGGTATGAACCTATTTACATACCTAAACGCTGTTTGGTATGTTGTTAACGTTATAGGTGAGAGCTTCTTCTCCTCACTATAATAGTAACCTACGAGACCTTCGTTAATGCATGTAAACCTTAGCAACATATCTCTCCATTGATGCAGCTGCTCCTTAGTGAACGTAACTATTAACGTCCTCTGCCTTAGCCTCGCTATAGCAGCTATCGCTATGACGGTTTTTCCTGAACCCGTAGGTAGGGCTATGACACCTCTACCACCGTTTCCTAACCACTTACTAAGCGCCTCCTCCTGGTAGTCCCTGAGCTTCCCAGTAAACGTTATCTCACCGTTTATTCTTGTAGTAAGGGGGAACCCTGTTTTATCATCTATAAGGAACCCTAAATTCTCAAAGGAGCTCCTCACCTCCGCGTACCTGTAGGGTTGCGCGACGAATGCTTTAAGTTTCTTATCGTAGAGCAGTAATCCCCTTAGCTTGCTGTAGTATATTTCCCCTAAATACCTGTTAAACCTAACAATGAGCTTCCTTCCATCAAAAAATATCGACGCCTTTAAAAAACCACGTTCTAGCAATGCTTTAAGGTGGTCGATGAAGGTATCGTCATAAGTAGCCCCAACGCTGCCGAGAACTTCAATTACATCATCTAAACTCATCCTCCTAAACTTAACTTTGTCTACATTGATCCTGAAGATAGAGGCTCCTCCTTCTCGACCTAAGTAGTCAGATATCTTAAGGATCTCCCTAAAATCTGAGTCATCTAGCCACCCTCTTACCTTAAATCTAAGTTCATGCTTCAAGCTCTAGCCCCTTTAAACGTCTTCTAAGAACTCTACAATAATCCTCGCCTTTACCTCCCTCGAAGAGAAGGGTGGTGGTTGAGACCCTAAATCGACGGCAAAGCTTATTAAGTTCCCTAGACTATCCCTAAACCTTACTTCAGCTACATAGGAAGACTTTCCTCCCCCTTCCATTATCTTCATTAAGGCTTCGTAAAGCTTGCTAAACGCTATTTGAAAAGAGACGGGATTGCTTAAATCCTGAGGGCTTAGCTTCGCTTCAGCAAGCCCCTTAGCTAGGTCTATTACCGTCTTCTCAACCCTAGCAAGTCCGTGGAATTCTTTACGGAACATAGCTTCCTCCACACTTCCTCCCCAAACGGTACTACATGCTGTCATTAAAATTGGTTTTGTAGCAAGCTAAAACTTATAAGCCCACCCCTAAGTTATCTCTGCGAGGTAAAACTTTAGAGGTAGAGGTGTGAACACCATGGCATCACAGGCTCCAAGCCCCATATCGAGTAACGTGGTGTTAGTAGGGAAGAAGCCTGTAATGAACTATGTGTTAGCAACCCTAACTCTACTAAACCAGGGAGTTAACGAGATAGTAATAAAGGCTAGAGGTAGAGCTATAAGTAAGGCTGTCGACACTGTGGAGATCGTGAGGAGCAGGTTCCTACCGGATAAGGTTGCAGTGAAGGACATCAAGATAGGTAGCCAGGTAGTAACAACAGCTGACGGGAGGCAGACCAGAGTATCAACCATTGAGATACTGCTAGCTAAGAAGGAGTAAGGACACCACGTTAAGGTAGAATAAACGACATCTAAATACCTTTTTCCTTCCATGAATACCTCGGCGCCGGCACCTAATCTGCGTACCTCTTTATACCTTTCCTAAGACAGTATTTAGTAGGGTCCAAGTATGGGTAAGCTTTTAAGAGCTATAGAGAGGAGGAGACCATTAATCCAGGTAGCTCTAGACTTTATAAGGTTAGAGGATGCCCTTCAATTTATCGCGAAAGTGAGGGACCTCGATGTGGATATATATGAGGTTGGAACACCGCTCGTTAAGTCTGAGGGGGTGAGGGCTGTTAGCTTAATTAAGTCATTAACTAACTCGCTCGTCTTAGCTGATACAAAGACGGCGGATACCGGTGCTCTAGAGGTTGAAATGGCTTATAGAGCGGGTGCGGATGCTGTAACAGTGCTAGCCTCCGCCGATGATGAAACCATTAAGTCAGCTTTGAAAAGGGCTAGTGAGTTAGGC
>NJEF01000050.1 GCA_002255065.1 Desulfurococcales archaeon ex4484_204
TATCAGCAGCCCTTAAAGCTATTAGGGAGGAGCTATACAGGAACGGCTTCATAGAAATATTCACACCTAAGATAATAGCTACAGCTACAGAGGGTGGTGCAGCCCTCTTCCCCGTTGCTTACTTCGGTAAGGAAGCCTACTTAGCGCAGAGCCCACAGCTCTACAAGGAGCTGATGGCCGCTACGTTTGAGAGGGTGTTTGAGATAGCCCCGGCCTGGAGGGCTGAGGAGTCAGATACCCCTTACCACTTAGCTGAATTCATAAGTATTGATATCGAGATGGCCTTCGCTAACTACCACACCGTTATGAATATACTTGAAAACGTGGTGAAGAAGGCTATAACGGTTGTTAAGGAGGAGTGTGGTAAGGAGTTAAAAACGATAGGGTACGAACCACCAGACCCTAAGCTACCTCTAAAGAGGTTTAGGTACGTAGATGTGGTAGAGACGCTACGTAGTGAGGGTCTAAGTATAGATTTAGGGGACGATATAGGAACCCCTGGATTGAGGATATTTAGTAAGGTTACTAATGAGGAGCTCTATTTCATAATAGACTGGCCGTCTAAGGCTAAGCCCTTCTACACAATGCCTAAGAGGGGTGAGGAGGAGTTCACGGAGTCGTTTGATTTAAACTGGAGATTCCTTGAACTGGCATCTGGTAGCACGAGGGTACACATCAAGGACCTCTTGGTTAAGAGGTTAAGGGAGAAGGGGTTAAACCCGAACAGCTTTGAGTACTTCATTAAGTGGTTTGATTACGGGATGCCGCCCCACGCTGGATGGGGTATGGGCTTAGGGAGGCTAGCTTTAATGCTTACCGGGGCAAGAAACATTAGGGAGGTCACCCTCTTCCCAAGGGATAAGAAGAGGCTTACACCCTAAGTCCATCCCTGATTAGCTCCCTTAGGAGAATCGTTGCATACGCTGATACGGGTAGGGTAAACGTTAACCAACAAGCATGGTTGCTAACCTCACTGCATACCGCCTCTCCAATTAATTTAAAGTATATCTGCCTAATACCCCTATTCAAATACCTAGATAGCTCTGTAGAGCGTTCTATACCTTCGTCCTTTAAGGTATCTACAGCGTACTTAGAGCACTCATCGTACGCCCTTACATCGGGTCTAGGCATAGGCATAATCTCGCATCTCCGTAGCAGCCTAGTAAAGCCTTCAAAGTCTATTATCGCCCTACTAAGAGCTAGATTAAATATGTATGATTGATAGGCTTCAATATACATCCTAATGATGTTAGGGGCTAACATCATTACGGACCCCTTACTGCTACGCCCTTTTAGTAGGTAGCGTAGTAGTTTACGCTCAATGGTGAAGCTCTTTGGAAACCTTCTGTAAGCGGTAGCTAGCATCCCGCGCTCGTAGAGCTCTCTTGCCTCCCTAACCACACCCAGCTCCCCCTCCATGGGGACCCCTAGGATGTAGCGTATCGCCTCCTCATAATCCCCGAGAAGCAGGTGCTTACCTATAATGTGTGTAATAGGCCTTCTAGTACCGAATCTTTGGTAGCCAAAGTAGTTAGGGAGGGCTTCATTAGCTAGTTTCGGGGTAATCCTCCTTAAATTAATGAACGACTTAAGACTTACAGGGCTGTGGGGGGACGCCCTTATCAATACTTTAAAGAGGTTCCCTAGATGTTGACCCCTACGTAGAGGTCTCTCTCGTAGCCTTAGAAACGCTATCCTTAATTTACCTACTGGGAATACTGCGTACTTCCTAATCGATACACCCGTACTACACACCATCGTTATGAACTGACAGGAGTTAGCCTCTGAATCCTTAACCCCTGAGAACCCTATCTTAGCCACTCCAAGAGATCTCCTAAGTACTCTAACTGCTTCATAGGTTGATAAACCCTCCTTACATAGAATGAATTCGAGCACCTCTCTATCAGAACATACATATTCATGACCTTCCTCTCTAGCTACATTTTGTATATTAGCTATAAAACCATCGCTACTAACCTCGTAGACCTTAAATGTTAACGGAGATTTTACGTGAGTTAAGCCAGGGCCTGCAAATAAATCCGGTCTTGCGTACAGCAGTAGGCCTAGCGCCTTATCAATAGGGTTTTTCGACTCTACATACCCGTTCAAAACTACATACCTCGTAGCAAGGGGTTTAAAGCAGGTTCAACCTTCCTGTTATTTTATTTATTAGGTCTGATGGTGCGGGGCCTATAGCCACAGCCGTTAGTGTCCCCGGCTTAAGCTCTGTTAACCCAGCATCTCTAATCACCGCGTAGGGTAGCCCCATCCTCTCAGCTTGGGCAGCAAGGCTAAGTAGGTCGCTCTCCCCGCCCCCACTAACAACTACCTTCTTCTGCCCTTCCCTAAGCCACTCTTTAAGCCACTCAGGTTTCTCCTTATGTGCTTTAATTGATGCCTCAACAGCTGCGTGGGCAACCTGTACCGCTAACTTCCCTTTACTCATCTTTATATCGCTACGTACTGCTATGACCTGCTTATACTTGAACTGCGAGACCATAGCCCTGCCCTAGCTAACTCCCTGAAGCGAGCTTTTCAATTATAGTGGACATAAGCCTCCCTTCGTTTGCCTCCTTGCACCTAACGTAGCATGAATTATCTAGGACCGCGTTCCCCTCACATGAATCCCTGCACTTAGCTATGAACACTCTACTATCAAGCTCTAGGACGAAGAACGTCCTCCTGCTATTAAGGGCTCTAAGCTTAAGTAGGTGCCTCAGCTCCGTAGCCCTAATTATCCTACTTACCTCCGCATACTCCTCCTTAGTGAACATGTAGAACCCGTACCTCCTAAAAGCGTTAAGTAGTCTGCGCCTAATATCGCTAGGGTTTAATGACTGCATACCTCTTCACCGGAAGCTTTAGCTCCCTAAAGACGCATTTAATAATATCTATTAATGACTTGCTTATAGCGTAGGTAAGCCTTACCTTAAACTTCCTATAAACACCTTTAGCAATGACAACGCCGTACTTATTAAGGATCGATATGTTACCCTTAATGATACCCCTTGGATTTCTAACGAAGTCTAGCTGTACTATGAAACCGGTGTCAACCTTGATAAGGATTTCCCAGGCCTCCCCCTTGGAATATAGAGCATTAATGCTCCTCCTATCAATGACTTCAGCATCAACTCTCCTACAGCTACCGTCCAGGATAAAGTACAGCCTCCTCCTCCTATGCAGACCAGACCTACTCCTCGACCTCTCCTCATACACCCTTACAACGCTTTCGCTAGTCACGATATCTTCACCACGTAGCTCCCTTCTGAAGACCTATTTATGTTAACCTTGCTTACATTATCAATAGAAATAAAGCACGTACCGTTGCTACACCTGCTCAATACTACACCACCTGTCTCAATTACCAGTTTACTTACACCCCCTAACTTGTACTCCTTAAACAACCTCCCCTCCCCGTACAGGCTAACAATACATGTATCATTAGTAATGGTTATTAAGGCTCTCCCCAAACCCCCACCCTAGGTAGTGTTTTACGGAGTTAATTTACTTTAAAAACATAGCTTAAACCACTCAGTACGTAGGGTTTTTAAACTCTAACTACTAGTAGGGATGATACTATGTTGAATAGTGGGTGCAAAACAGTATGACTAGATACAGGAATTATAGGAACCCATACTCAGTAGATGTTACTAAGTTTAGCATATATCCACGCAGCAAAGTAGGTAAGGGCTTAGGTAAGGTAGACGTAGGCGACGAGTTTAACATCACGGTAAGGGATATGGATAGCTACGGGAGAGGGGTAGGTTCATACAGGAATTACGAGGTCGTAGTCCTTAAGGCAGTACCGGGGGAGAGAGTGAGGGTGAGGGTGCTTAAGGTGAGGGGAAACACTATACAGGCCTCCGTAGTAAGGAGGCTTGAAGAGCCGAGGAGGTAGAGCATCCTAAACAACTCTAGTTTATAAATTAAAAGAGTAACGAAATATTAAGGGGGGCAGCAGTGTCTGCAAGTAAGGTTCTCGTTGAGCTGCTGTGGGCTGAGAAGTACAGACCTAGATCCCTGTCTGAAATAGTAAACCAGGTTGAGGTTGTTGAGAGGCTGCGGCAGTTCGTAAAAGAGATGAACATGCCGCACCTACTTTTTGCAGGACCTCCAGGCACGGGTAAAACAACAGCTGCCCATGCACTCGCGCATGACATGTACGGTGAGGACTATAGGATGTACATGCTTGAGCTTAATGCTTCAGTATCCAAGAGCACACCAATACTAGTTAGAATTAACGGCAAAGCTAAGAGGTTAAGGTTTAGGGACCTCGATAACTTGTACTTTAATAGAAATAGAGAGGTGCTCAAGGTAGGTGATGGGGAGTACGTTAAAACGGACGACCTAGAGGTGCTCTCCATAGATCGGAACGGTAAGGTGCGATGGACCAGGGCTTCTCGGTTAATAAGGCATAGAGCACCCTACGTGGTTAAGTTAAGAATTGAGAACGGTGGTGTACTGGAGTTAACAGGGAATCACTCAATAATAACGATAGGTGATAGAGGGAGGTTGGTAGAGAGGAAGGCCAGCGAGTTAAAGCCGGGTGACTACGTCTTGTCCTTCATAGCCCGGGTTTCAAGGGATGGTGTAATGGGTTCGAATTTCCCTAACGAACACTGTAATAGCGGGGTTTATGAGGTTCTCACGAGCGGCGCTGCCCAGCTGGTAGGTCATCATTTAACTATGGAGGTGCCGAACTCAGATGCTGTAAGCAGTGAATTGCTGGGTTTAATGCAAGCACCAGTTAATGGGGAGTTAATAGTTAAGGCTAGGCGTATCCCTGAAGCATTATTTTCTGTGGGGGTGCATACTAGGGAGACCTTCCTTAAGAGTATTGCTGGCAGCAATACAGAAAGCGACGTAGCTAGGGTAACCAGTAGCTCTAAGGAACTGCTCATAGATATTTCATGGCTAGCCAGGATAACGGGTGTTGAATCATTGATGTGTGATGGGGAGGTTAAACTCTTGTGGAACCTAGATAGGAGGCCAGGCCTCCTACCAGCAAAGCCCTTTATCGAGCTTGTTGAGAGCGCTGGTAAGCGTGTAGAGGGTGCTGGCTGGGGGCAGGCGTTAAAGCATGGACTACCTAGGGAGGTAATGCTAAAGGAGGAGTTGTTAGAAGCTCTGAAAGGTTTTAACGGGCTTAAATTAAGGAGCGATGAGGAAGTACTTAAGCATTTAACATGGTTAGCAACGTCAGATCTTCACGTGCTTAAAGTCGTAGATGTTGAGGTTGTAGAATACGGTGATTACGTATACGATATCTCCGTACCTGGGACTGAGATGTTCTTTGCTGGCGAGGTCCCGGTGCTGCTTCATAACTCGGATGAGAGAGGTATTGATGTAATAAGGACTAAGGTGAAGGAGTTTGCACGGAGCAGGCTACCTGCTAAGATACCCTTCAAGATCGTGTTACTGGATGAAGCAGATAATATGACAGCCGACGCACAGCAGGCCTTAAGGAGGCTTATGGAGATGTACGTAGACGTAACGAGGTTCATACTTATAGCTAACTACCCCAGCAAGATAATAGAGCCTATACAGTCAAGGTGTGCTGTATTCAGGTTTACACCCCTAAGGAAGGAGGATGTTATCAGCAGGCTTAGATGGATATGTAAGCGTGAGGGCGTTAAGTACGAGGAGGAGGCCCTCGAGGTAATACATGAGATATCGGAGGGGGATATGAGAAAAGCTATAAACATACTTCAATCTAGCGCCGCGCTGGGCACGATAACGGTGTCTAACGTCTATAAGGTCGTAGGTCTAGCCCACCCTAAGGAGATTAGGGATATTCTTAGAACAGCACTATTAGGTGACTTCATTAAAGCTAGGGATCTATTAAGGAATGTAATGCTAAGCTACGGTTTGTCAGGTGTTGATATAGTGAAGCAGATGCATAAGGAGATACATAGTGCTGAGATTAAACTTCCCGAGCAGGTTAAGGTAGAAATCGCTGACTATTTAGGGGAGATCCAGTTTAGACTCGTCGAGGGTGCTGATGATGAAATACAGCTAAGCGCGTTACTAGCGAAGTTAGTACTCCTTGGTAGGGGTCTAAGAGGTAAGACATCCTTGTAAGTCTATGGAAAGGGTTGCTAGATGTCTAGCAAGAGGCTTCCCTGGGTAATAAAGTATAGACCTAAGAGGTTAGCGGACATAGTGAATCAAGATAAGGCGAAGAAGCTGGCCACTGAGTGGATTGAGGAGTGGATAGCTGGCAAGCCTAAGTTTAAAGCGGCCCTATTCTACGGCCCTCCAGGCTCAGGTAAGACCTCATTAGTTGAGGCGTTGGCAAGGGAGCTTAACCTTGAAATTCTCGAAATGAACGCAAGCGATTACAGGAGGGCATCCGATATAGAGAGAATAGCAAGAACTGCTGCAGGCCAGAGAGGCCTTTTCAGTAAGGGTAAGGTGATCTTACTTGATGAGGTGGACGGCATTTCTAGGGTTGCTGATAAAGGTGCTTTAGAGGCAATACTAGACCTAATAGAGATGACCAGGAACCCCATAGTTATGACGGCGAACGATCCCTGGAACCCTGGTTTAAGGCCTCTTAGGGAGAAGAGCCTCATGGTACCCTTTAGAAGGCTGACTAAAACTAACGTAAAACAGGTTTTAAGGAGGATATGTGCTGCCGAGAGGCTGGTTTGCAGCGATGATGCAATAAGTTATATAGCTGAGAAGGCCGAAGGGGATTTGAGGTCAGCTATTAACGACCTACAAGCTGTTGCTGAAGGCTATGGTAAGTTAAGGCCGTGTTAAGGGCTAGGGACAGGATTTATGAACCCTTTGAAACCGTAAGGAGGATATTCATAGCTAAGTACGCCTGGCAGGCAAAGGCTGCAGTTACGCAAACTAATTTAAGCCCTAATGAGCTGATTCAGTGGATTAATGAGAACCTGCCTAAGCAGATAAGTAACGCTGAAGACCTTTGGAGAGCTTATGAGGCCTTAGCTAAGGCCGATGTTTACCTGGGAAGGATAGTTAAGTCGGGCTCTTGGGATCTCCTATCCTACGCTGTTGAAATGATGAGCGCTGGAGTATCTCTCGCTGTAATCAACGACATAAAGGCTAAGTACAGGTGGGTTAAGTACTCATTCCCTCAAAGGATAGTGCTCATGGCGAGAACAAAGGAAGTTAGGCAGATACGTGACGATCTAGCAGCTATTATAGCGAGACATATACATACATCAAAGAGGGTGGTGAAGTCCGATGTACTACCCTTTATTAAGGTTATATTCGACGTTAATCCAAGGTACGCAGCAGCATTAGCGGTCGGGCTAAACCTCTCGGACTCTATGATTAAATATCTTAGCCCTAAGAACGCTAGATCTATAATAAAAGCTGTGAGGGATATAAGGGAAGCTATCTCCAGGCTTTCTAGGGAGGGAAGGGGAACTGGGAGAGAGAAGAGGAGAGGCCATGGACTGGAGTCGTTCCTTAAGTAGGTGCTACCCCTATATCACCTTAAATCGCTTAGTTGCTCGACCAGGTCTATTAGTAGCCTTACCTTAGGGTTTAGTAGGTTTAACCTAAAAATCCTAGTCCTACTCACCACTATTTCATCCACAATGCCTACCTTCTTAAGGTATTCTAGGTGTTTAACTACGGTTCTATAGTTTAAGCGCGTTAACTTGATTAACCTACTTATGTTAACTTCCTCGAGCTCTATTATGGTCTTTAATACCTTAACTCTCCCTCTACTTGAGAATATGTCTTCTAGGCAGCTGCTATGACTACTCATCGAACTAGCCTCTTATCCCTGATTAGCTTATTTATCTTCTTTAAGAGCGGTTCTAGGGGTGCCGCCCCGAAACCTATGTACGTACTCCTTCCCCTCCTCCCCTTCATACCTGTCTTAGTTATTATTATTCC
>NJEF01000004.1 GCA_002255065.1 Desulfurococcales archaeon ex4484_204
GACCCGAACGAGGTAGCTATGGAGTGAAGGACCTCCACCCTCTCAGCCAGCTCCCTGAGGTCGCCAGTGAAGTCCTCCCTCTTCCTAAAACCTATGTTCGGGGCCACGAAGTCAGGGTCAACACCGGCGGCCCTGAGCTCGTTGAGGTAGAACACCAGCTCCTTAGGGCTCGTTGGGTAGGGGGTCTCGTCTAGGGCTACCTCAACCCCGAACGCCCTACCGTTAAGGCCTCTAACAAGGTCGTGAACGACCTTAACGTACTCAACGCTCCTAAGGAGCTTTAACGCGAGCCTAGCAACGTCCTCACGGCCGAACCTGACCACGTGCACCCCGCTATCGGTGAAGAACTTGAAGGACCTACCGACGTACCTACCCTCAAGCCCTCTCCTAAAACCCTCATCGAACCTCTCCTCGTAGAGGGCTGCCAGCTCGCCCCCACCGACCCTCTCAACGCTCAGGTCTATTAGCTCGCAGGTATCTATGGTTACGAAGTCAACACCGCCAGCATCCCTAACCTCCCTAAACTCCCTCTCAATGTAGCTCAGCGACCTACGGACCTCCTCATCACTCAACCCGTACTCGAACCCCCCACCTGTAATCCTCTTAATAGCCCTCTCAGGGGAGGCCATAAGGGATACGTGGTCGGCCTCAACCTCAACCAGAGCTCCATAGACCTCGGCCAGCTCGGTAGCCCTACCTACGTACTCAGCGATAGACGTCCCCGTATGGCCTAACAGCACGTGCCCCCCACCCTCTATAACGTCCCTCGGGGCCGTCTCCCTATTGAAAGACAGCATTAAGCCCCCAACCGAGTCCCTAGCCCTAAACGCCTTAAGCACGGGTGGGGCAACAACATCCGGAAGCCTAACCCCCACAGATAGGTGGGGCACGGCCCCCAAGTAAGCCCTACCCACAGAACCACCAGTAAGTAGTCCCAGCACACATTAATAAGTGAGCACGACCCAGCGATGAAACACCCCCAACCGTTATAATCTTCGGCAAGCTAGGTACTACACGCTATGGTAACACTACCTTAACCCATTATACTTATATATTATTATCTTATTATCAACGAATATTATTTGGTGTAACAGTGCCTAGGTGTCCTTATTGTGGGAAGTGGTTTAAAACAAAGAAGGGCCTTAATGTCCATATTTCCAAGATGCACGCTCTTGAGAAGAACGTAGAGGAACTACTTGACGTTCCCGGCTTAATGTCGGGAACTAGGAAGCGTAAGAAGGGTAAGGGCTTCTCCCTCTTTTGATGTGATATGAGGGCTGAAGGACATATAGGCCTATCACTCCTGGTAATCTTCGGCATATACACGGTTTTTCAGGTTAGAAGTACGGAAATGCTGGAGCTCGGAATTCTTATTACAGCTTTTTCAACGCTACCTGATATAGATATTAGGCTCGAAATCGCTCACAGGAAGTATACACATAACGTGACGGCAGCCATCGTATTTGGAGTGCTTATGGGGCTATTACTGCATCACGCAGGCGTGGGATTTATGAAGGGCTTTATTGCTGGCTTCGGAGGCACACTGCTACATATTTTAGGCGACATACCTACGTACATGAAGTTTAAGCCTTTAGCCCCATTCTCACAGGCAAGAGTAGGTCTTGGCTTATTTAAAGCCAGTAACCCCGCTGTAAATAGGTCGTTCCTCCTCATCGGTGCAATGACATTCATACTATACCTCGTAATAATATACGTTGGCATCATTTAAATGCTGGGAGCGACCTAAATAAATAGCGTTACATAGCCCTCGACCCCCTAATGATACATGGATACTTTAGTTGAAGACCAAGTTACTCTCCACTGAAGGTATGCAGTCCCGGGCCTTACCAGCGTATATTAAACATTTAGGTTAGTGTTTACTCCTTAGAGTCTGTCTTGGGATATCATCAATATTAAGGGGTTTAAGAAAGTATCTATAAGGGTCTCACTACTTCAGATGACGTAACATCTATAGGGGGATATGCTCACTTACCTAGGCTTTAATGACTCCTGGAAGACTATTACCGTCGAGATGCCGGCGGGGTTAAGAAACTCTGCACCAGGTGAGGTTAGGTCGCTAACCCTCGATATGTTTGGGAGGCTGAAAACTGAAGCAAGTTACGAGTTCCCCGCTTTCAGAACCTCATGATCCTTGACGGGCTAACTACTGAGGGGAACATCAAAATGCTTAGACCCCCCCACAGCTCTAGACCCTCGATTAATGGGTTAATAGGTCTTGAAAGTAAGAGGAGGGTTAAGTTATTTGAGCTGTTGAGGTGGTTAAATAAAGGGAAGGGTTGGTATTGCTACTGCCCCTAGCCAGGATTTCTTCGGGGTGGCTTAGTAGAAGCCATGAAAGTATGGAAGCGAGTAGCTATACACCTACCCATACAGGGGTGTGCTGCACTTGTAGTGAGGCCTCTTCACAGGGCTAGGTGCCACTACATGTAATAACCCCTGAACTGGTAATTGATCGGGTTAGTGGATGTCTAGGGGTGAGCTCCTCCTGGTAGTGATTACCTCCTTAATTATCGCGGTTGCTGCAGGCTTAGTAATCACGCTAACTACTTATGGCCCCCCTCAAACAACTACCTCCTCCCCGGCATCAACAGTTAGCACCCCGTTAACGACGACGCCGGCTCCTACTACGGCACCTAGGGCTGGGTACGTTAGGGTTGTCGTGGTTGTCGATAACAACGTGTTTAGGGAGGGCCTAGCAACGCCTTGGGGTATCTCGATGTACGTTGAAACACCTAGTGCTAGGTTCCTGTTCGATACAGGGCCTGACTCAGCCGACCTGGAGGGCAACGCCGCCTCCCTAGGCATAGACCTGGGCTCTATAGACTTCGTCGTGATAAGCCATGAGCACGGGGACCACATAGGTGGGCTACCCTTAATTGCTAGGGTTAGGCCCGGGTTAACGGTCTACATACCGTCGGGGGCTAGCCCCTACCTAAGGGAGCACGTTAGGGAGCTAGGCCTTAACCCCGTAGTCATTAACGAGACAACGGAGGTTGCTGAGGGGGTCTACGTAGTTAAGCCACTCTACGGCCCCCCATACGAGGAGGCGGCAGCCGTTAAGACCCCTAGAGGCCTCCTAGTCCTGGTTGGGTGCAGCCACCCAGGTGCTAACAACCTGGTTAGGCAGGCCGTTAAGGACGTAGGTATTAAGCCTTACGCAGTCATAGGGGGCTTCCACCTCGGCGGCACCCCGGTAGGGGTGGTTAAGAGCGTTATCGACGACCTAGTCGAGCTAGGGGTTCAGAAGATATACCCAATACACTGCAGCGGCAGCAACACAAGGGAGTACGTAGCTGAGAACTACTCGGACAGGTACGGTGACGGCGGGGTAGGGCTGGAGGTCGTTGTTAAGGGCTGAGCCAAGCGCTGGTGAGGTGTTAAGGGCTGCGGAGGCATCAGGGCTTTCAGCCCGTGTTAGTGGGTGAAGAGTAGGTACACACCTATCGCTACGAGCATTGCCCCAGCTATGACGGACATATGCTTGTCGTGCCTAACTATGAACTCCTGAACCATCCTGAACCTCATTGAGGTAGCTACTACAGCCGTGATCGCTGCTAGGGGCGCGATGAATATGAGGTTGTAGGCAGCTATTAGGGCTAGTGATGCGGGTAGGGGGTACCTGGAAGCTAGCCCGGCGAACACTATATACGGGCCTGAGGAGCAGGGGAGGAGGGTGAACGTAACTAGCAGGCCTAGGAGGGCTGATAGAGCTACCGATGCCTTAGCCCTCCTCACAAGGTTTATGATGGAGCCCTTAGCAACAACCCTTGACTTACCTAGTATCCCGGTAGCTATGACCCAGGCACCGAAGCCTATAGCTATAGCTGATAGGGCCCAGGTGGGTACGTAGGTGAGGATCGAGAGGAGCCCGATGCCTAGGAGGAAGTACCCGACGTAGACAGCCCCTATGAATGCCCCGCCGGTAGCAACGACTAACCCCCTCCTACCAACCCTAGCTGCTGTTAGGGCTGTTGCAGTAACTAGGAGTATGTATATGTAGGTAGCGCAAGGGTTAACCGCGTCGCTGAGGGCTAGGCCTACTAGGGCCGCTAGGGTGAGGGCTATGGGTGGTGGGGAACCACTAACACCACCCTTAGGTGTTGAGGGCTTATGGCTGGGTTTAGGGGTGGTTGCTAAGCCCTTAAGAACCTCCGGGGCGTACTCAGCTAGTGCCTCCCTAGGATCTATCTTAGCCATGCCCGTCCTAGCAACCCCGTTGTACACAGCTACCTCGCTACCTCCAAGCATAGCTAGGGACCTCCAGAAGTCCTCGCTCCTAACAGCCCCAACCACGACGGCCTTAACACCCCCCTCAGAGATTACCAGGGTTACCGGTATGTATGGAGGTATCTTAGCCTCCTTAACGAGCCTGTAGTACCTTAAAGTGCAGTTCTTCTCGCTTAGGGGGCAGAAGTAGTAGGGGATCCCTGCACGGTCTAGGAAGTCCTTAAGAACCCTGCAGGCCGAGCAGTGGGGGTCCCCGTAGACGTAGAGGGTTAGCCCGCTGCACGTAGCTACGTAAGCCGCTGCCAGCAGGGCTGTTGCGAGCGCCGCGATAGCTACGGCGGCCCTCCCCACGTTGAGCACCGCTAAATCTCTTTTAGAGCCAATTTTTTCTTTTAGGTGATTAATAATTCATTGACCCCTAACTCAACAACCCCCCTAAACGACTCCGGAGGTGTCTCCTTATCGAGGATCGCCTTAACCCCCCTGAATAGGGGGTAGGTACCGATGCCCAACACCCTAACCCCGCTAACACTGAATGCCTTAGTAGGGGTTAGAACAGCTACGGAACCCCTAACAGCTGTAACCCTCCCTACAACCTCATGGAGGAAGCGCACGGAGGCCCCTGCATAGCCCTCGAGCTCCCCGCTAATTATTACGCCGCCGTACCCGTAGTGAGGTATCCCGGCGTCTAGGAGGCCCGCGTAGCCCTCAACGTAAGCACATGGGTAGCCCTCGTCAACCGGTTCCAGGATGACGTGCTGGCTCCCTACACGCCTCACCACACACCTACACGTCCCCATGCAGGGGAGCTTGGAGACCTCCCTAAAGAACTCCGGGGTAGGTCTTAGGGGGTATGCACCCCTAACCCTTAGGGGGTCTGACGCGGGCCTGACCTCGACGTGCATGTGGTGATCCGACCAGGGCATCATGTAGCCCGACGTAACGTACCTACCTAGGTAGTCCCCGAGCCTTAACCTATCCCCTACCCTAACAGATGGCTCTACGTGGAGCATCTTAACAGCCACCCCTTCGCCGACATCAACTATCAATACGTAGTCGTAGGGCTCCGCATCACCCCTATTCCTAGGCGTGGGCACCTTAACCAACCCCTTAACCACCCCGCCCTCGAGGGGGTAGTAGGGCTCATCAGCGTACACATCGAGAGCCGTGCCCAGCACGTGGGCCAGGTAGGGGGAGTTAGTCAGTGAGACGTAAGTACTCCGTGTATCGATCAGTAGGTCGACCCCGGCAGCAGTGAACACCCTTAGAAACACTCCTACCAGCCCTTAGTAGATGGGTTAGGCATAGGTAAAAACGTTAGCTACACCAGCTAAGGGCGTGCCGTAGACAGCGACCCAGCTAAGCACGTTACCACTGTACCTACAGCAATAGCTGAGCAGGCATTACGGCCTCCAGACACACTCCTTAACCACGACCAGTAGCGCTAGCAGCAACCACCCTCAGGTTGAGGCCCTCACTTAAGATCTGGGTAAGTGCTCCCTAGGTCACCGCATACCAGGCATGGGCGTTGGGAGGGGTTTAAGGTAGCTCCGAGCTAATCATAGTAGCCTAGTAACGCCTAATCCATGGCTAGTCAGTGCTGAACCAGGGGATAGGGAGCTACGGCGCTGGAGGGCTAGCTGCACGGAGCTACCGCTAATAACAAGTAGCGCAACCCCACTAACTCCGGCACAGAGCTCCAGCATTAGGTACCCGTGAAGGCAGCATTAAGGAGGGCGTGGGGCTAGGGTAGCTACATTATGGGTGGTGGTTGCTCCTCGTCTCTCACTCATTCTTAACTTACCTACAGGGTCCCACTTAAATCTCCATAAACCCCTACCAATATCCTCTAGAACTAGTTCTAGCTCGCTTGCCAGTACATCACTTATTAATGCTTCATCGGCTAGCGGTGATATGACTAAGTCAACCATAACCCTCTTAGAGCTAGCGTCCTTAGTTAACACCTGGGCACGGGCCGCGTTCCTCACAACCCAAACCCTTAACGGCCCTCCAGCGGTATCGAATACCTCCTCACGGGCTGTGGGCGGTGGTGGCCATAAACCTAGCTCCCTAGCTAGTGCTATAGGGATCATTAGCTGGGGGCTATCCGCTTCATAACCGCTATTAATTAATGCGACCGCTTCTACGTACCTACCCCCTCGCTCCACCCTCAACCTCACCCTTACCGCCACGGGAACCACCAATAAAGCCCTTAATCCTGCCAACCCTAACCCTCCTAGCCTTAATCCTGCCAACCCTAACCAACAACCCACACCAACCTATACACTGTATTAGGGCTAATCTAAACATATGCACATAGTTCTAAATAATATTTTATGGAAGGTGCTTTATTAAAGCATTCCTTACCGAGCTCTATCCATACCCCAGCACCTCCAGCTTTTTAGCACTCGCCCAGAATACTAATTCTAAGAACCCCCTAAACACCTTCCACAAATCTGGTTAACACCACCTATCTCCCCTGGGACCTGTTTCCTAAAGGCTTCGAAACCCCTCTACATACCTAGCGTGGACAACCTTGCATACCTTTGCCTGCTGTATCTTTACGCGAAGCACAATAAGCTCAGCGGGTACATCTAAACACCGAGTTATCAGTGTGCGCATACCTGGTTAAGTCGATGGATAGCTATTTAGACCCCGTTAAAAGTTCTTGAACACGTGTAAGGCCTCCCTGCCGTTTAGTGCAGCGGCCGGCGGGCTTAGGGAACTTAAAATTCGTGTGCCTTTTGAATAGCTGGAGCCATCACCACGCAATTTATAGGGACTCCTTAACGCTCACAAATGATGTTGCTCTACATCCTTCCTAAGTGCTCTAAAGAAGTAGTACCTTGCTAGCGAGCTTCAATGATTAAGGGAGGGCTTCATTGATGTTAGTAGGTTGGGTGGTAAGAACCAGTCACTAATACCTGGGTAATGTGTTGAAGGCTGTGTTAGGTGTGGGGGATTAGCCAGCGAGATGTGGGCGTTAATCCTTTGTTGATCTCGTTAGCAGTAAATACTCCTACCAGTCCTTAGTTAAGGGGTCTCTTGGGATGACGAAACGCTTAAGGAATTAGCCATGGGTTTCTCACTCCTGATCTTGATGGCCACTGCAGCATCTAGGTACTACGGGTACAACAACGTGTCGCCAGTAAGGTTTAGGAGTACTGAGGATAGGTACGAGTTCGTGAACACCTCAACAGGTGAGGTGGTTGCGTGGCTGGATAAGGGGGTTGACTTCGGCCACGAAGACGTGTTCGTGGCGGAGGCCTTCAGGGACGGAGGTAACATCACGGTAATCATAATGTACGGGCTTGAGTGGAGGGGTACGTGGGCGTCACCAATACACCTAAAACACCTAGTTGTGAGCGGGGCCATCAACGACATGGCGAGCGGGGTCTACATATACCGCTGGATCGATGAGGACGGTGACTCAATACCCACACCGGGCGAGGTGGAGCAGGTATACCCGTAAACACCTCTTTTAAGTCAGCTACCAGTTAAAGGGATTCCTTAATGGATCCCGCCCCCTACTTAACCGGGGCTGTGCAGGCCTTGTCTAGGCTTACTGCTCAGCCTGCCCACCTGACAGTATGGTGAGGGCCTCCCTCAGCTTACTCCTCACCTCCTCCCTGGCCTTAAGGGCCTCCACCTCTGCTTCGAGCTCCCTAACCCTTACCTTCAGCTCGTCCCTCTCCTTAACGGCCTTGCTGAGCTCGTCCCTGAACCTACCGATATCCCCTACGGTGCTGAAGGCCGTAGCTAGTGGGTCTACCTCACCCCTCCTAAGCATTTCGTAGGTCCCCCAGACGAGCCTTCACGCCTCAGCCCTCCCGCCTAGGTGGTTCCTAGTGATTACTTCAGACCTACCTAGCTCCTCAGCTATCCTGCTCACCGGGACCCTGGCCCTCTCCCTAGCTAGGGCGCCTGCGGCAATAGCTAGTGAGTCGACATGTAAGCCTGTCCCCAGGCCTCCTAACCCTCTCAATAACGCCCCTCTAAGCAGGGTGCCTATGAGGAGGTAGGTCTCGAGCTTGTGGATCTCCTACCTACCAATCGGTTTAAGGGGGTACCTCAGATAACTAGAACCACCACGTGGACTACTCGTTAAGGCATTAAGGGTTAGCTAGTAGTGCTCAGTGCTTATGAAGCCCTGAACACACAGTACTTGGCGTCCAGCTTGGGTAAGGAGGTGGTTCAGACGGGTAGGGCCCCTAAGCCCGTAGGCCTGTATAGCCAGGCGGTCCTCGCTGGTGGGTGGCTCTTCATATCGGGCCAGATACCCATAGACCCGGCGACCGGCGAGCTTGTTAAGGGGTCCTTCAAGGATAGGGTGAGGAGGGTTCTCGAGAATGTTAAGGCCGTAGTTGAGGCTGCCGGCGGCTCCCTCGACGACGTAGTTAAGGTCACGGTGTACCTGAGCGATATAGGTAGGTACGGGGAGTTCAACGAGGTGTACAGCGAGTACTTCAAGGGGGCTAGGCCGGCGAGGGCCGTTGTCGGTGCTGAGGTACCTAAGGGTGCTGAGGTGGAGGTCGAGGCCGTAGCCTACATAGGGGGTTAACGCGTTTTTAAGCCCTAACCTAAACCCTACCTAGGGCTGTTCATGGACGTGGTTAAGCTCCTCCAGGAAATGATCCGCGTACCTAGCCCCTCAGGTAGGGAGGGGGAGCTAGCTAGGTATGTTAGGGACGCCTTAGGTGGTGTAGGGATTGATAAAGCCTGGATCGATGGCTTAGGTAACGTGGTGGCCTCCGTTAAGGGTGGTGGGCTGGGCTCCGTGGTTCTTGAGGGCCACCTAGACACCGTTGACGTTGGCGACCTAGGTAGCTGGGGTGTCGAGCCCTTCTCGGGCGTG
Source organism: Desulfurococcales archaeon ex4484_204 (assembly GCA_002255065.1). GTDB lineage: Archaea > Thermoproteota > Thermoprotei_A > Sulfolobales > NBVN01 > EX4484-204. Next base: position 9,104 of record NJEF01000004.1, read on the forward strand.
GTTGTTGGGGGTAGGGTCTACGGGAGGGGTGCCGCCGATATGAAGGGCTCCATAGCTGCCCAGGTAGCCTCCCTTGAGGGCCTAGACCCCCTAGATATCGACCTGTACCTAGTCTACACCGTTCATGAGGAGACGGCTGAGGGGGTCGCCTTTAGCTACGCCCTCAACGAGTCATTAGGGGGTTTAAGGCCGGGGGCGGTGGTGATCGGGGAGGCTACATCCCTAAACCTAGGTGTTGGGCATAGGGGGAGGGCAGTTGTTAGGGTTGAAATCCTAGGTAGGTCGGCGCACGCTAGCATGCCCTCGGAGGGTGTTAACGCCCTATACGGGCTCTCCGAGCTCATATCTAGGCTTAAGGGGGTTAAGCTACGTGAGCACCCGGTACTAGGTGGCGAGACAGCGGTTGCTACCGTTGCTGACTGCAGCCCTAAGGTCGTCCCCCAAATACCTGATAAGTGCGCTGCATACGTTGACTACAGGGTCGTGTTGGGGACTACTGAGGCCGACGTCACCAACACTTTAAGGGGTCTGTGTAGGGAGGTGGTGAAGGCCGGGCACGCACTAGAGTGCGAGGTGCGCATCAATGAGGAGGTCCTTAAGTGCTGGACGGGTAGGGAGGTCCGTGCCCACGAGTTCTTCCCCCCGTGGCTATCCGTGAACGAGGAGGTGGTTGGGGGGTGCCTTAAAGCCCTATCCTCAGTGAACCCCTCAGTGAGGACCTACGTGTGGAGGTTCAGCACCGACGGGGTCTTTAGCGCTGGCACAGCTGGCTACCTAACCCTGGGCTTCGGCCCCGCTGACGAGGTGATGGCCCATAAGCCCAACGAGTACGTTGAGGTTAAGCAGCTGGTAAGGGCTGTTAAGGGGTACAGGTTGCTGTTAAGGGCTTTAGAGACCTATACCGCAAAAAGAAGGTAGGTTAGGCCCTACCTCATTAACGTGACCTTCAGCAAAACTATTATGAGGACCAGGGCTCCCCATAGGGCTATAGCTATGGTGTTGGGGTTACACCTTATAGCCCTCATACCCGGCACACTTATCCCACTAACCTATCCGGGCTTATAAAATGTACGTTACATACCCTAATACAGGCGTTGAGGTTAAAGTTTTTAAACCGATGCAATACCTTCACCCACCCCTAGGTCGTGGTGGCGCTGGCCTCAATATTAAGTACTTAAAGTATTTATAGAACTTACAGCGACCGCTTGGGGGTGATTATTAATAACACATAGGTTGCCGCCGGGTTAGGGCTCCCTCATGTACCTCGGAGGCCTAGCCTCCTAGCTAGCCTCTCCCTAACCTCCCTACCAACTTCTTCAGTGCCTGCACTACCCCCTACATCCGGGGTTAACACCCTGCCCTCCTCAACAACCCCCCTAACCACGTCCCTTAGAGTGGTTGAAGCGTTGAGGAGGGCTTCATCCCCCCTCAACCCCCCTAGGTACTCCATCATTAGGGCAGCAGCCTCGATCTCCCCTATAGGGTTAGCAACCCCCTTACCAGCTATGTCCGGGGCGCTTCCATGAACTGGCTCGAACACCGCTACCCCATCACCTACCTGCGCTGACCCGCACAGCCCTAAGCTACCTACTAGGCCTGCAGCTAGGTCGCTCAGTATGTCCCCGTAGAGGTTCGGGGTTACTACTACCTGAAATACCTGGGGGTTCCTAACCATGTTGTAGGCGGCTGCATCAACGAATACCTCGTTAACCTCTACGTTAGGGTACTCCCTAGCCACCTCATGGAACACCTCCCTAAACAGCCCGTCGCTCTCCTTAAGTATATTAGCCTTATGGACCGCAGCAACCCTCCTGAACCCCCTGCTTACAGCGTAGTTGAACGCGAACCTAACAACCCTCTCGCACCCAGCCTTAGTAGCTACCTTCACTGAGAAGGCTAGGTCCCTGAACCTACCCTCAACACCTGAGTAGAGGCCCTCGGTGTTCTCCCTCACTATGACGAAGTTGAATTCCTTAAGCGAGACACCCCTGTAGCTCCTGAATGGCCTTACGTTAGCGTACAGCCCTAGGGCCTGCCTAATCAACACGTTAACGCTCCTGTAGGTCCCCGGGCCCGGGGGAGTCGTTAGCGGGCCCTTAATAACGGCGTCGAGGGACCTAATGAGGTCTAGGGCCCCCTCCTCAATAAGCTTACCCGTCCTCCTAAAGTAGTTGAGGCCTGCACCGATCTCCACGAACTCGGTGTCAGGCATGGCCACCCTTAAGACAGCTAAGGCCTCCCTAACAACCTCGGGCCCTACCCCATCCCCCTCTATAACCCCTATCCTGTACCTCCTCCCCATGGGAGGTCACCGTGCCTCCTCACGTACTCAATGATGCCTCCCTCCCTAACGATCTCGAGGATCTCCCTGGGGTACCCCCTGAAGGCCTCCTCAAAGCCCTTGGTTAGGTTCCTCACAACGCCTCCCTCAAGGTCCACCTCGATTAGGTCCCCATCGGCCGTGATGCCGGGCAGCTCCCTAACCTCAACTACCGGCAGCCCTATGTTTATGGAGTTCCTGTAGAATATCCTTGCGAAAGACCTAGCTATCACGGCACCGACCCCCGCCAGCTTAATGAGCCTGGGGGCGTGCTCCCTGCTGGACCCACACCCGAAGTTCCTCCCAGCAACGATTACGTCCCCGGGCCTAACCTCCCTGTAGAACCCGGGCCTAACCTCAGCTAGCAGGTAGGGGAGCATCTCCTCAAGGCTGTGTATAGCCTTAAACTTGTACTTACCCGATATTATGTGGTCCGTGCTCACGTTGTCCCCGAGCTTCCAGGCCCTACCCCTAACCAGCAAGTAGATCACCTCAAGAAAGGTACTTCCTTGGGTCAGCTACCCTGCCCTCAACAGCGCTCGCAGCAGCTGTTGCTGGCGACGCTAGGTAGACCCTGCTCCCCTCATGGCCCATCCTACCGACGAAGTTCCTGTTGCTGGTAGACACAGCTACCTCACCGCTAGCTAGGAGGCCTAGGTGGGCCCCGATGCATGGGCCGCAGGTCGAGTGAGCCACTACGCACCCAGCCCTAACCAGCACCTCCACTACCCCATCCCTCAACAACCTAGTGAACACCCTCCTGGAAGCGGGTATCGCTACGCACCTAACCCCCTCCCTAACCCTCCTACCCCTAAACACCTTAGCGGCTGTGAGGAAGTCCTCGTACCTCCCGTTAGTGCATGAACCTATGAAGACCTGGTCGACCTCCACACCCACAACCTCGCTTACCGGCACGACGTTGTCCACGCTGGGAGGGGCTGCAACCACGGGCTCGAGCCTACCTAGCTCGAACTCGAGGGTGTCTACGTACTCAGCCCCCTCATCGGGCACCACCCTCCCCACTCCGTGGAGGCCCACTCCCTCAAACCAGTTGAGGGCAACCTCGTCTGTAGGCATTAGAGCTACCTTAGCGCCAGCCTCAACACCCATGTTGCAGATAGTCATCCTGGAGTCCATGGATAGGTGTTTAAGCCCGTCGCCCCAGAACTCCATAGCCCTATACGTCATCCCGTCAGCCCCCACGGTGCCCACTATGTGTAGTGCTAGGTCCTTACCCATCACGCCTACAGGGAGCTCCCCGGTAACAACGACCTTAACCGCCTCGGGAACCCTTAACCACACCTTGCCGAGGGCCATAGCTATCGCCGTGTCGGTGCTGCCAACACCTGTAGCGAACGAGGCTAGGGCGCCTAATGTCGTCGTGTGGGAGTCGGCGCCTACGACGACGTCTCCCGGCTTAACGAGCCCTAGCTCCGGGATCACCTGGTGGCAGATCCCTTCACCAACATCGATGAGCCTTACACCGAACTCCTTAGCGAACAACCTCATCTCCCTGTGAACGCTCGCAGCAGCAACCGTTGGCGGCGGCGACGCGTGATCTACTACGAAGACCACCCTGCCCGGGTCTAGGACCCTGTAGATCTCGGGTGCATCCCTCATCACCTTAATCGCTAGGGGGGCCGTGCCGTCGTGGGCGTACACCAGGTCGGGCTTAGCAACAACGATTTCCCCGAACTCCACCTGCCTACCTACGTTACGGCTAAGTATCTTCTCGACCATGGTCTGAGGGCGCACTAACCCTCACCCTCGCTGAGCTCCTCAATCTCCTCCCCCCTAGCGCTGGGGAAGTACTTCCTAACTATCCTGTACATCTCCTCGTTTGTTAGGGGCTCCCTCCTACCCTTCCTCTCAAAGATCTTCAGGACCTCGCTGTATATCGCCTTAACCCTGGGGTCGTCCTTAGATACGCGGGCCCCGTCCTCCCCCTTAATTACGTGGGCGTTAATCCATAGGGCTACCGCCGCCCTACCCGAGTAAGGGGTTATCGACACCGTGTAGGGGAGCCCTAGGACCTCGACCGGGTTGAAGGGGAGGTAGACCTCGGGGTTCTTGAGGAGGCCGTCGACGTGTATGCCTGCCTTAGTCCTAAACGCGTTCTCCCCTACTAGAGGGTAGAACTCAGGGATCTTGAAGCCCATGGACCTAACGACCTCAGCTGCCCTAACTATGGCCTTCAACCTAACGTTGCTGGCGCCACCCTTAATCCCTACGTAGTGTAGCAGCATGATCTCTAGGGGGCAGTTCCCGGCCCTCTCCCCCATGCCGAAGAGGGTGCAGTTAGACATCGAGGCCCCGTGGAGCCATGCAGCTAGGTGGTTAGCAACAACTAAGCCCAGGTCGTTGTGGCCGTGGAACTCAACCCACTCGGGCGGTACACCGCCCTCCTCAATGACCGCCCTAACGAGCCTGGGGATCCCGCGGGGTAGGGGTATGTAGCGGAACGGTAGCCCGACTCCTAAGGTGTCTGCTAGCTTAACCTTAACGGGGAGGCCGTAGCGCTCACTCAACCTCATCAACCTCCTCACGAAGGGTATGACGCTTCCCTCGACATCGGCCCTAGTAACGTCCTCTAGGGTGCACCTAGCGATAATGCCCCTCTTAAGGGCCTCCTCAACAACCCCTAAGTACTTCTGGAAGGCCTTCTCCCTAGTCAGCCCTAGCTTGTAGTAGATGTGGTAGTCCGATATAGATGTGAGGATCACTGCCTCATCGAGGCCCGCCCCGGTAACGAGCTCTAGATCCCTCATCGTAGCCCTTATCCACCCTATGGGCTTAGGGTACTCGTAGCCGTACTCAGCGATCCTGCCCGCAACCTCCCTATCCTTACTCGTGTACAGGAATAGCTCGGTGCTGATTATGGAGCCCTCACCCCCTATGTCAGCCAGGACCTCGTATATCTTGAGGCTCTCACTAACCGTTAGGTTCCTCCAGCCCTGCTGCCCGTCCCTAAGCGTTGTGTCGGTAACCACTAACTTATCGATACCGTAGCCAGCGTCACCCCCCTCAACAACGACCTTGGGAGGCGCGTTGAAGGGGTAGACCTCCCTGAACAGCCTCACCAAGCACCACCTATTAATGGTTAATGTTGGTGCAGCCCTAATATCGTCTATGCATAAAGGCCATGTAAAACATTTATTAATAACCGTTCCCGGTTCAGCACTTCATTTAATGGCTCACGTCCTGTATCAGTATTTAATGCGCCCACCCATTGATGTGCCTTAAGAAAGATTTAATGGGGCTACCTCCACACCTTGAGAATTATCATGGTGTTAGTACCTACTACCCCCGGTATCGACCTTATCTCATCTATACACCTATTAACCATCTCAATGCTCGGCACCCCTACATGAACCAGTATGTCGTTATCCCCTGTGACCTCGTACACTGCCTCAACACCCTCGATCCTAGCTATCTTACCGGATATCTCTGGAACCGGCTTCGGGGGCAGGGTCTTAACAAGGATCACAGCCCTAACCTCGTTCTCGAGCTCGTACTCTATGGTGAACTTCTTAATCACCCCCATCCTCCTCAACTTACTAACCCTCTTCCTAACAGCTGACTCGCTAATCCCTAGCTCCTCAGCCAGCCTAGCGTAGGACATCCTAGCGTTGTTCTTGAGGAGCTTGAGGAGCTGCATGTCTATGTGGTCAACACCTCCCAAGGACTACCACCCCCTAATAACGGTTCCCGAACCCTTAAGGGCTGATGTCAGCGGCTCCCCCCTAACACCTGAAGCTATAACCACCTCCCTAACACCTGATCTTAAGGCGTCCCTAGCCTCAATAAGCTTCCTATTCATTCCGGGCCCTACCTTAGGGAGGACTTCATCGATACCCCTAACGGTCAGCTCCCTAACGACCTCCCCGCCTACGGTGAGCCCCTCTACATCCGTTAGGAATACCAGCTTCTCAGCCCTTAACGCCTTAGCCACTGCGTACGCAGCCTGGTCCCCGTCGACGTTGAGCAGGGTTCCGTCATCGTCTATGGCTAGGGGGGATACAACAGCTACGTACCCAGCGTTAATTAATAGCTTGAGGAACCCCTCGTTAACCTTAACGACCTTCCCCGTGTAGCCCCCCTCAACAACCACCTTCCTACCCCTGCTATCAACAGCTATTAACCTCCTCTTCCTCCTAGCCTTAAGCGTCGCCCCATCAGCCCCGGAAACACCTACCGCTGGGACCCCGCGCCTCCATAAACCCGACACGACCTCCTTATTGATTAGGCCCGCCATAACCATGACGTACACCCTGAGCTCTTCGAGGCTCGTGTACCTGCTCCTAACCCCGCTGGGCGAGTAGATGAACCTAGGCTCCACACCCAGCTTCCTGGAGTACTCGCTAACCACGCCCCCACCGCCGTGAACGAGCACTAGGGACGCGCTCTCAGCGTGCGCAGCTACGTCGTCCAGGATCCCGTTTAGGTTCGCTGTTAAGGCCTTACCACCGACCTTAACCACTAAGGCCAAGCTACCACCTCAAGGCTTCAGGGGCGGCGCCTTAAGGCCCTCGACCTCGCTGAAGCCCATGGCTATGTTGAACGCCTGAACCGCCTGCCCCGCAGCACCCTTAACTAGGTTATCTATCGCTGCGAACCCCTTAACAACGCCCACCCTCCCCTCTAGGGCGAACCCCACGTCCGCGTAGTTGCTGCCGACTACGTACTTAGGGTTCGGGTGGTGCGGCGGCACCTTATGGACCACCCTAACGAAGGGCTCCCCCCTATACGTAGCTAGGTACAGCTTGAAGACGTCCTCATCGCTTACATCCCTAACAACCCACCCGTACCCAGTGGCTAGGGCCCCCCTAACGCTACTGACTGCGTGGGGTGTTAGCGATACCTTAACGGGCTTCCCGGTAACCCCGCTTAACTCCTGCTCAACCTCGGCTGAGTGCCTATGCCCCCCAGCTGAGTAAGGCCTCACACCCCCCTCCCTCTCAGGGTGGTGGCTGGATCTCGACGGCTTAGAGCCCCCCTCACTGCTACCCACCTTAACATCAACTATAACCCTCTCCAGATCTATAACACCCCCTACCGCTAGGGGTAGGAGGGAGAGTATCGACGCAGTTGCGTTGCACCCCGGTGAGGCAACGAGGTCAGCACCCCTTAACTCACCCCTATGTATCTCTGGCATTCCGTAGACAGCCCTCTTAAGTAGGTCGGGGTACGGGTGCGTAAAGCCGTACCAGGCTGTGTAGGCTTCAGGGTCCTTAAGCCTGAAGTCGGCGCTTAGGTCAACAACCCTTACCCCCACC
>NJEF01000051.1 GCA_002255065.1 Desulfurococcales archaeon ex4484_204
TAAAGTAGCCTAACCATGTTTTAGCGCCGGGGGCGGGATTCGAACCCGCGCAGGCACGTGCCCACCGGCTCTCAAGGCCGGCCCCTTAGACCGCTCGGGCACCCCGGCCCCACATAAGTTGCTTTAATAGAGTTTTTAATTCGTTCTATCCTTAACGCATAAGGATGAGTATGTTTATTCTTTTTAATAAAACACCGTTTAATTCCTTCAGCGTAGTAGCTCTAGCTCTATGTATACATCATCTGGTACTCTAACCCTCATTATCTGCCTCATAACTCTTTCGTCAGCAGCTATATCAATTAGCCTTTTATGAACCCTCATCTCCCACTTCTCGTAGACTTTAGTTCCCTCACCGTGCGGTGGAACCAATACAGGTACTACTAACCTCTTAGTAGGTAGCGGTACCGGACCCCGAACCTCAACACCAGCTTTCTTAGCTATTTGAACTAACTGCGTAGCTACATCGTTTAAGTGTTCGACGTTCGTGCTCCAGAGCCTTATCCTAACCCTGCTACTCATCCTTGAAACCCTGGTAGCAACCGCTTCACTTCTTAGTCTTTATCTCGACGGTCGTCGGCTTTACATCCATGATTATCCCTATACCAACGGTCTTACCCATATCCCTCATAGCAAACCTTCCTAGCTGCGGTATCTCTGCATACTTCTCTACAACCATTGGCTTAATGGGTTTAAACCTCATTATAGCTGACTCACCAGCCTTAACAAACGGCGGGTTCTTCTCAGCGATTTTGCCAGTCCTGGGATCGAGCTTACCAACGATTTCAACTATTCTCGACGCAATGGACGCTGTATGTGCATGAACTACCGGCGTATAGCCGACGTGGATCGCCGTGGGGTGCCAGACTACGTAAACCCTAGCTAGGAACTCCTCAACAACCGTTGGCGGCTTATCTAGGTGGCCAGCTACGTCACCCCTCCTAATATCAGTTTTAGAAACCCCTCTAACGTTGAAGCCTATGTTGTCACCTGGCAGTGCTTCAGGCAGCTTCTCGTGATGCATCTCTATGGACCTAACCTCACCAACAACCCCTGGAGGCATGAACACTATCCTATCGCCGACCCTCAGCTTACCTGTCTCCACCCTACCTACAGGGACCGTGCCAACACCAGATATCGTGTAGACCTCCTGAACAGGAATTCTTAGGGGCTTATCTATGGGCTTCTTAGGAGGCTGAACGCTGTCCATAGCGCTAACTACCGTTAAGCCCTTATACCAGGGCATCCTGCTCGAGAGCTCAATAATGTTATCCCCAGTCCATCCGGAGGTCGGCACGAATGGTATACGGTCCACCCTATAGCCTAAGGTCTTCATGAACTTCTTAAGCACACTCACTATGTGCTCGTATCTCTTCTGGCTCCAGGGTGGGTCTGTTATGTCCATCTTCGTAATCGCAACAACGACCTGATCGATGCCCATAGTCCTTGCGAGAATTATATGCTCCATCGTCTGGCCCTCTCTACTCATACCAGCTTCAAACTCCCCCGTTTTAGCCGACACGACCAGCAATGCGACATCGGCTTGGCTGGCCCCGGTAATCATGTTTTTAATGAAGTCCCTATGGCCTGGAGCGTCTATGATGGTCCAGTAGTACTTAGGCGTCTCGAACCTCATGAAGGATAGCGATATCGTTAAACCCCTCTCGCGCTCCTCCTTAAGCTTGTCAAGGAACCACGCGAACTTCTCGGACTCCTTACCAGCTTTCTTAGCAGCTTCCTCAACCTCCTTAGCTGTCTTCTTATCTATAGCGCCGAGCTTAAGCAGCATATGGCCCACTAGTGTGCTCTTACCATGGTCTACGTGCCCTATTACAACCAGGTTTAAGTGCTCCTTCTTCGGCCTGCTCATTCATGGCCCACCTTTCACTAGTCTATGTTGTGTGCCTTATAAAAGTTTATTTGATTGCAGACTACCTAGAGCTTAAAGCTATCCTCTCGATCTCCTCCTTCCTAGATATAGCGTAGCTCTTAGGATCCCCTTTAGAAGCGTGTAGTATTTCGTCAGCTAGGCACTCGGCTATGGTTTTATGGGACCTAAAGGCAGCAACCCTAGCGCCCTCAGCCATATGCCTTAACGCTAGGTCAACCCTTCTAAGCGGGGAGATATCAACCGCTACATGATATATTATACCGCCGTACATTATCCTCGTGGTCTCCTCCCTAGGGGCTGCATTCTCTATAGCTCTAACAAGGACCTGTAAGGGGTTCTCACCGGTCTTAAGGTGTATTATCTCAAAAGCCTTCTTAACTATGTTGTAAGCTAGGTGTTTCTTACCTGTGTTCCTGCCAGGCCTCATGAGCACGTTCATTAACCTCTCAACTATGGGGACCTCAGCCTTACCGAACCTCTTGTGCTCATGCCTACCGCCAGTGTGGGGTAGGTAAACAGGTCTTAGGGATATGTACTTCTTTAAGCTTGGATCCCTAACCACTACGCCATCAAACCTCCACTTACCGAACAGTCTAATCTCTACAGGCTTAGGTTTAAGCACTTCCCGACCTGCCTCTCCTCCTTCCATACCAGCTAACCTAGAAAGTTAGAGATGAAAAGGGTTATTAAGACTTAACACCCCGTGTCGTTATAAGGGGCTTAATGGCTTAACCCATTAAATATTAATAACGTTCGATACGACTAGATACCCGATTAACAATGTCTGTAGGGCTGTACAGGGTAGTGGACGTTGAACCAATGATAACTGAGGATGATGACTTTGAAACAGGGATCCTTACCTGCTACCTAGAGAACGGCGACTCCCTAGTGCTATATAACATACCGCCGGAGATAGCGAGGGCAATAGGGAAGCTAAGAAGCGACGACTTAATTCTAGATGTAGGCAACGACAGGGACACCATATATGACTTGCTAATAATGCTGGCTCCAAGACTGGACGAGATAAGGAACTCCTTAAACAGCGTAGTCATAGATTACTTTAACTTTAAGACCATGACGTATAGGGCTAGCGTGTACCTTGAAATAGACGATATTAAGGTAAAGAAAGGGATGATTCCGAGCCACGCTATATTCCTTGCTTTACTATTCAACAAACCTGTATACATAACCGATGAAGTCCTTAAAATATCTAGGGAGCTTAATGAAAGCAGCGGTGAGGGGGATGAGGACGATTTCGCTAGCATAGCTTAACAACGTATGAGCTACCTTATAGGCTTCTGCCTCTTACCCTTAATTAAGGCATCTAAGGATACACCGTTAACCATAACGACCTTGTACCTAACCCCTGGTAGGTCCCCCATAGACCTACCCCTGCTACCACCTATACCAGCTATTATTACCTCGTCGTGCTCATCAATGAAGGTTACACCACCATCGTAAGGCACGAAGGCCGTCACTACCTTACCATTCTTAACTAGCTGAACTCTAACGCACTTCCTAAGCGCCGAGTTAGGCTGCCTTGACTCAACACCAACCTTCTCCAGAACAATCCCTCTAGCCATTGGTGCGCCCTCTAACGGATCGTACTTCTCCTTAAGCTTAAGCATCCTTACCCTAAAATCCCTCTGGCTCCACCTAAACTTTAACCTCTTTAGCTTAAGCTTCCTAGCTGCGTATAGACCTGAAGGCGCTTTCTTGCCTGGCACTTCATCACCCCTACTACCACTTAGCCTAGCTCAGCACCTAATAAGTGTTACAGCATCCCCTCACACAATAGAGACCACGTCTATCTCGTAGTACCTCTTAAGTATCAACCTTGCCTTATTCACATTCCTCCCATTCTTACCTATAGCTATCCCCTTATCATGCGGGTCTACACGAACGTAGAGTACCTTCCTACCATCAGGGGTTTTATTCAGCGTAATACCTAGAACTCTAGCTGGTATGAATATGTTCTTAACGAAGTTCTCAAGGCTGTCTGCCCACTCAACTATTTCTATTCTTCTACCTAGGATCTTTGATAACCTCCTGACATTCCTACCCTTAGTCCCTACAGCAATACCCGCCATTCCAGGGGGCACAATGTAGATCACGGAGCTAGCTTCATCATCTATTATGCAGTCCCTAGCTGAAACACCTGTTATATCGTGTAGTAGCGCCATATAGCGTAGTTCCTCGCCTGTTAACCTAACTGGCAACTCCTTACTCTCCCTCCTCCAAAAGCCTTGATTCACCAGGATCTAAAATAGCTATCGTCGATATGGGGAACGGCTTACCGCAGGTGGTCCCTAACTCATAGCTAGTCTTCCCATACCTAATAACCTTAACGCCCCCCAGCTTAGCGTAGTAAAGCACATCACCCTCTATCCATGGAGGGATCTTATCCGCGATAACAACCCCCTTAGCCTTACCAATTTTTAAAGCACGGACAGCCCTCTTAGCCCCTATGATAACCTTACCTGTCTTGATGAGCAACCTAATCTCGTCGTCCAGCGATACCGTCTTACTCGACACTACTATCACCACTTATCCTAGCGGATTCCATACCTTTTAAGGAATTCGACGGCTTAATCCTCATAGGGTTCATTCTAAGCCTAATCAAGGCGGTACCTATGGGTGCGAGCTGGCCTATAATGACGTTCTCAGTAACACCCCTGACCTCATCTAGCTCTCCCTTAGCGCTAGCATCGAATAGCTGCTTCACAGTAACTTCAAACGCCGCCCTAGCGAGAACGCTGGGCTTCTCGCCAGCAACGCCGTGCCTACCTATCTGCTTAACTGAACCGGGCCACGTCATGGTGTCCGCAAGCAGCATCACGTGCCTTATATCGACATCTAAGCCCTGCTCCCTTAAAGTATTCATTATCTCCCTTATCAACGCCTCCCTAGCAGCCTCAATACCTAGAACATTCTCGATTTCGTGAATGCTGTTGGACCTAGTCCTCGTAGGGTCAACACCTTCGGTCTTAAGAACCGCTGCTAAATTCGTTCCGTCTGTTAGTAAAACGAAGTACTCCTTACCAGTTACAGGATCTCTACGTACTTGAGGAATAACCTTCTTAATATCCTTAATACCTTTAAGCTTGAGCCTGAGAAGCCTATCCCTAAACCTCTGAGCTTTAATAATGTCATAGGTCTTGGGTATCTCAACAAGCACTACGTAAGGGTCTTCAGGATCAGGTTTAACCTTACCAGCTAGCGACTTACTCTTAGACATAGCCCTAACTATATCGTCCCTCGTAAGACCCTTATCGGTAAGCATCTCCGGGTCAAGCCTTATAATCAACAGCAACGAAAGGAGGTCTATGTCTATCGTCTCAATAACGTTCTCAAGCTTTGTCATCTCGATTCTCCTAGCGACCTCGATAGCCTTACTACTATCGTATCTATGCTCTTCATCTAGGTGTATCTCCATCATAGGTGTTTCAGGGGATTTACGAGCATCGACGAGCTCAATAAGCCTCGGCAAGCCCAGGGTTACGTTCAGCTCCCTGACGCCAGCATAGTGGAAAGTCCTTAACGTCATCTGCGTTCCAGGCTCACCGATGGATTGAGCCGCTATTGTACCTACAGGCTCTCCGGGCTCCACTAGAGACTTAAAGTAGGTGCGTACAGCGTCGTCCCTGATTCTAATGAGGTCCTCATCCGAGACCTCTACCTTACCGGTAACATCGTAAAGGGACGTAATTAACTCTACATAAATAGCGTGTGGGAGGACCTCCTCAACCTCCCTAGCGATCCTTACTACCTTCTCAGCCCTTCTCTCCATACTCTTCAACCTCCTCAAGAGCTCGCTGGGGTCTTCAATGCCCTCCACAGTGATGATGTGTAATAAATCCCTCCTAACCAGGTCCTTTAACTCGCTCGACATCCCCTTAGGGAGCTCTGATATAACTTTATCCGCGATAACCTCAGGCTTCCTGACCTCTTTAATGATCTCCTCAACCTTCCTCTCCTTAACCTCCCGCTTCCTAGACTTCTCAGTAGCCCTCCTCTTAGACCTCCTACCTTTAGGACTCATAGCTTCCACCCTACGTGCTTCTCGACTATCCTGCTAACGTTGACTGCTTTACCAAACGACGTGTTCTTAGGATCAACGCCATCCTCACCGTACTTAAGCTGTATTAGATGGCCGTATGCGGACCTCACAGTCCCATCGTACTCGATCCTTAGGTCTTGTAGAGCATTTATTAATCTCCTCTGCATGTAGCCGCTCTGAGAAGTCCTCACTGCTGTATCTACGAGTCCCTCCCTACCGCCTGCAGCGTGGAAGAACATCTCAATAGGTGTTAAGCCCCTAACGAAAGAGCTAGCTACAAACCCCCTAGCCTCAGGACCTATATCGCCCTTCCTGAAGTGTGGTAAAGTCCTGCCTCTATACCCCCTATGGATCCTCTGCCCCCTAACGGACTGCTGACCTAGCATTGCAGTCATCTGAGTAATGTTTAGGGTGCTCCCCCTAGCTCCGGTCTTAGCCATGATGAAGACGTTGTTAAACGGGTCAAGGTACTTAGCGGCCCTATCGCCTGCTTCATCCCTTGCTCTTGACAGCGCCTCAAGTATCTTAATCTCAAGGCTCTCCTCTAATGTTCTACCAGGGGTAGGCTCCAGCTTACCCTCCTTATAAAGCTCAATTAACCTCCTAATCTCATCCCTAGCACTCTTCACAACAGCCTCTATCTCCTCATAAGCCTCCAGCGGGATCGTTATGTCATTAACAG
>NJEF01000052.1 GCA_002255065.1 Desulfurococcales archaeon ex4484_204
TTAAGGAGGAACAGGGCTAGGATGGAGGAGACTATCGGGGATAGCTCGGCTGTGGTGTAGCCAGTAACCGCGTATCCGTACGTGTCTATGAAGCCTAGGAGTAAGCCTATGAGTAAGCCTGTAAGCACTGGTGCCTTTAAGTTAGCTCCCCTGGCAGCCCTCATTTAACCACCGACTCGATGCCTCCACCCCTTTCTACACACCTAAAACACCGGTAGCAATGTTGCCGTAAGCTAATTAATTCCTAACCTACCAGCAAACTATCCTTTAACCATGTTAATAGCTAGTTCAGCTATCTTCTCTGCCGGGTTCACTCCCGTAGCGGCCATGAACCCCCTCCACTGAGGGGATGAATTGACCTCGTAGATAACGTAGCCTCCGTCCGTCTCACCTATATCAACTCCTGAGTAGTAAAGACCCAGTGCTTTAGTAGCTCTTAAGGCAAGCTCCACGAGCTCGCTATCAGGTTTAACCCTCTCCGCCCTACCCCCCTGTGAAACGTTGGTCTTCCAGGAGTAAGGAGGTGCGTACCTATAGATAGCGCCTAAAACCTCGTTACCCACGACGAGCACCCTTATATCCCTTTCCCTCCTCCTCTCATACCTTTGAAGATAGATCGGTTGCCCGTACGTTAGCCAGGTCTTAGCTATGATGAAGGCCACGTCGGGGTTGCTAGTCCTTACTGAGCCGTAGCCCATGCTTCCCATGATGGGCTTAATAACCACATCACCCCACTCACGCACTATCTCGGATACCTCGTAAACATCCTCAACAACCGCTGTTTCAGGGGTTGGTAAGCCCGCCTTCCTAAGCCTTAAGAGGGTGGCTAGCTTATCCCTAGCTACTAGGAGCGAGTCAGCTGGGTTTATGGTGAGCACCCCCTGGTACTCTAAGCTCCTTAACACATCTAACCTCTTGAGGAGGGTTTCAGCGGTCGTTGTCACCCCTATACCCCTAATGACCGCAACGTCCAGGTCTAAAGCCCTCGCCATCCTGTAACCCACCAGCATACCCCTCCTTGTAATGTACGATGAAAGCCTTGACATCCTCAGGTAAAGGGTTTCAGCGCCCCTCTTCATAAAGGCTATCAGCAGCTGCCTAGCCGATGGCGGCGGTACTGGGGCTTCATGAATTATCGCTACCCTAGCCATACTAAGCTCCATTAAAAACTGGAGTTACAAGGGTTTAAGATTTTAAGCAATACCCTCCCTATACAGAGGGTAGCTATGCAGAACGGCGTGCTAGCAGCTTCACTAAGAGTAGTTGCTGTAGCTAGCGGTACAGCCGTCCTGACCTACCTACTTGCACGTCTTCAAGCTAGTAAGGGCCTCCTAGCTCCGGACATACACAAGCCTTGGAGGCCGCTAATACCTAGAATAGGCGGTGTCTCGCTTTTATGCGTAGTACTAGGCTACGCCATCTACTCAGCAGCTATAGGGTCTCTTAAGCTACTTACACACCTACTAGCTATTGTGCTCTCGGGCTTCCTCGGCCTGTACGACGACTTCAGGGGATTAGGCCCTATTAAGAAGCTGTTCATATTCATGGCACCGGCGATACTGGTGGTGTTAGGGGGTTCCTACTTCCCAAATCCCTACGTCCCATTAGTCGGTAACCTTAGGTTAACTATTATATACCCGCTATCCGTAGCAGGGCTCTACACAGTCCTTGCGAACGGCATAAACATGGCCGATACTCATAACGGTACAGCTCCTCTAGTAGCTCTCATAACAACAGTAGCTATAGGGGTGGGTGTTTTAATGAGAGGCCCTAAGCCCGTTGAAGGCTTTAACGCATTTTACCTCCTAGTACTGCCTATGCTACTAGCGTACACCCCATTCAATATGTACCCTGCTAAGCTATTCAATGGCAACTGCGGCTCTCACCTCATGGGCGCCATGATCGCGTCTTTAATAGTGCTATCGAGGAGGGAGTTCCTAGCGCTAATGGTGCTCACCCCCCTATTCCTTAACGGCTTCAGCATCCTGGCATCAATACGTGGCTTGAGGAGTAAGGAGAGCATTGAAAGGCCAGTAATTATAGATAAGGGTTCCTGGACCTTAAGGGCGTCCCCTAACCCTAAGGCGCCAATAACGCTGGTTCAGCTAATGGTCATCAAGACGCCGTTAAGGGAGAAGGAGGTAATCCTATCCTACATAACACTATACACGGCCGTAGCGCTGATATCGCTGTTAACATACTACCTACTAACCCTCCCGCCATAGCCCCTCGGTTGAGGCGTAGTTCTCCTAGCTAGCAACGCTTAAGCTATGTAGCGCGGTGCTATGTTAGTGCTGGGGCTTACGGCAACCTATACTAACTCCTTAATTATCCTCTGGACCTCTAAGCTGGATGCCTCATAACTAATCTTTCTCAGGACATACCTCACGTTGAGGGAGTCAACACCCTCTATACGCCCTATATCATCAATTATTCTCGACAGCTCCGCGTTGTTTGAGGCTACTACCTTAGCTATTAATGGGTATTCACCGCTAACCTCATAAACCTCTACCACACCCTTAACACCTGTAATCCTTCCCGTAATGCCTCCAAGGACTTGGGGCTTAACTTTAACCTCTATAAACGCCATCACACCATAGCCTAGCTTATCCAGATCTACAATAGCTGTAAACCCCTTTAGGATGCCCATATCTAGCAGCTTACGTATCCTTACATAGACCGTTGACTCCCCAATACCTAGCTCCTTAGCTATCTGTCTAAAAGGGGTTCTCGCATCCCTCACTAAGATGTAGAGAATCCTCATGTCAGTGCTGTCCAGAAGCAATGCTCCATCACCGCTACCTCTCCCTACACGCCTTACCGAACCTATTAATTACCGTGGCTAAGAAGCCCCTCCCGACCTCCTCAATGCTCACTAACGACAACTCTAACGACATCACCTCAGCTGGTAGCTCCGCTAATACGTTAGGAGACGTAATTAAGACCTCGGCCTCCTCACCGCATTTAAGCAGGCCTGCTAAATCCCTAATCACAGCCCTTAGCTCTGCCCTATTCCTAACAGTTCTCTCACGCATCCCTAACCCCGCTAAGGTAGCGTGTGCTTTGGGAATTAAATTCTTTCCTTTAGAAGGGTAGCCCTACATAGCACTTTAACCCTTGAACATCATAGTTATGGGACGTGTTAGGTATGAGGCAGACATGCTTTAGGATACTTGTCAGGGTCGACATAGCTGAGGGGGTTGTTGAGGTGGAGTTAAGTAAGCTATTAAGGCTTAAGGAGCTGCTGAGCACGGCTAAAGGACTTAACTGCCTCTGCAGCGACCACTTAACGCCCTTAGCATGCTCGTGCGGCGACGATACCTTAATAATTACTTACCCCAAGATCGTTCAGTACGGTACCTTAGGGGTTTCATCCATACCGTCAAGCCCCTTCCTCCTAGTAGAGATTACATCCAGCAACTCCATAAAAGCTCTTAAAGTAGCTGATACCGTGGTTAAACACCTCAGGGAGTGGGGCTCAAAGGTCTCACTAGAGTCCAGCTAGCGGAGCAGTTAAGAGGTAAGGCTAAAGCGGTAAGTGTAAGATTAAGGTCATATAAGAGTAAAAATAGCAGGGTCCAGGGTAAGTAGCCCTAGGGTTCTAGCATTACGTACGTGGGTAGTTTAAAGCTTAAAAGAGTAGGAGCTACTAGCATAGTGAATGATGTCTCCATGGCAGGATCTGAGCCGTGATGTAACTCCCATGGCTGATGGAGCTCATCTGGCGGTTAGGGACCCCCTAACATAGCTAAGCTGGCTACAAGGAGTTTAGCTGTTAGAGCGGACATTGACGGCATTATGAAGAGTGCGTCAATTACCCCTAGACCGCCGATGTATATGGCTCTAGGCCTATACAGCAGTAGGTTCTTAATGTTAACGATATCTAAGCCTACTAGGGACGCGATGAACGTTGAGGTAAAGGCTATGGCGAACGCCTCCGTGGGTGTATAGCCCTCTAAAGCGCTAGCAAGCACTACCAGGGTGATGAGGGTTGCGTAGCCTAGGGGGACCCCCACACCCCTATACGCCATAAACCTTGATAGCCTCCTGTAGATGATAATCAGTAGTAACGTGGTTGCTAACATCATAAGCAGTCCTTTAATAGTAAGCATGGTTATGAGGTATGCGGAGATCGCTAACGGGACAACTACCCCAGCTACGTTTATGGCTACACACGTGATTACATCTACAGAGACACCTATCTCTTGATAAATGATAGCATTATCTACATCAATAACTAAGGGCTTCTTGACATTATCGCTAATGTAGAACTCCCTAACCCTTAGGTTAAACAGCCCTAGAACCGATATGGCCACCGCCAATACTGGCGCATAGTAGGTAGCTACTACTGGGCATAGCCCTGCAGTTATTAAGAGCTCTCTAAAAAATAGTATTACTACGGCGTCAATAGCGATGACGTAGAACACTTTAAACATACCCCCTTAACCTAGAACGTTCTCCCCTCTATGAATGTTTTTAAAGAGCTAGCCCTTAGTTTAAGAAGCTGACAATGGGGCTGCCATAGCAGGTGTAATAAACATAATTTCGCAGCAGTATTTTATAGAGTGTGGTGTAAGGATTGCTAGAAGCCTTGAAACCGCTGATAGAGAGCGTCTACTTAAGTACGTATTCATACGTTAAGCCGGGAGCCCCCCACAGGTTCTCCACCTACTTCCTTAACCTCCACAGTATAGTGCACACGTTTACGTCAGCTATAGGTGAGTACCTAAGGTCTATAGAGGTGGGGTACCAGGTCTCTGAGGGTAAGCTAGGGTTTAATAAGGTGCCTGTTGGAGACCTAATCTCCAATGCGCTGCACAGCTCGTCTAAGAGGTTAGGTCCTTCGAGCTTCCAGGAGCTCCACCTAGTAATGATCCCAACAGTCATCGCCGCATCATACTCCTTAAAGCTCAGGGGTAGGAGTGAGGGGTTCAGCAAGGCTTTCTTAGACGGTCTAAGAAACACTATTCTGTATAATGACGTTAGAGAGACCGTGAAGGTCTATACGGCATTAAGAGATCTTGGGGGGAGGTATTCATCAATAATTAACTCCTTAGCATTGACAGCAAGTAGGATAGAGGTTGAGGCGGCGTCGTTGAGCGACCTACTTAGTGATATAGGTAGGTCTGATAAGGCTGTGTATGCGTTTAATAAGCTATATATGCATTTCATCGACCTATCGAACAAGTTCATTAATTACTACGTAGACAGTAGGGACCTCAACTACGCAGCTACCGCAACATATGCGTTAATAGTTAAGAACCTCTTAGGAATCACCTTCAACCCTAAGATAAAGACCAGGGGGGACCTCCTTAAACTCCTTAAGCTTGATAAGGAATTCCACGATAAAGGGCTTGAACTATCATACCTACTACCAGTACTCACTGCTGTAACCTTTATAGGGCTCGCCAGGTTAGGCATATAACCTGCATCAATACAGGGGTAGGTATAGGAGATACTGCATTAAGGCGGCTTACAGCAGCCTAGGCGTGTGAGGATACTCCAGGTCTTCCCTTTAAATTATGAGGACTCACTTACCTGTGGGTTCATATAGGCATTAATCTACAACATCCTAAAGGGACGTATGGGGTAGCCTCCATCATCCCGTAGACCCCGTGAACTGTAGGGGTTTAACGCCTTTATGAATAGAGTCTTAAAGGCCTTGAATATCGCATTTAATTGCTAACCCCTAATTCCTAAGAACTCTGCGAGAGTCTTCCTAGGCCTAGCCTCTATTAACGTGATCCCCTTCCTTGCTGGTAGGGATACGTTGTATACCTTAATGGAGTCTATCGTTGCTTCAACAACTACTGCGTTGTGTGCATGTGCGTGGATCACTATGTCTGGCTTAGCCTCCTTAACAGCCCTCTCCATGGCCTTAGAGCCCATGTATGGGTAGACCTTCTCAGGCTCCCCCTTCACCGTTGTAAAGGTTGGTGCGTAATGGGTTATCAGGACGATGAGGTCGGCATGCCTTCTAAGCTCCTTAACTATCCTCTTAATAGTTCTAGGTCTCTCCCTGTAAACTATTTCTAGCTCCGGCTTGTGCTTCCTCTGCCAGAATGTGAGCCTCTCCAGGGACCCCCTAGTACCTACGAAGCCTACCTTAACCCCATTAATTATCATTAGGGCTGGTGAGTCGTTAAGCCATATGACCTCCGGGTACCTCTTAATAAACTCAGCCTCTAGTTCGTGGTACTCCTCGTTGCCGAAGACGGCGATTATGGGCACCTTAGGGAAGCGTGTCCTAACCTCCTTAAGTATTGGCTCTAAGTCGCTAACCCTACCCTCATCAACCATGTCCCCCGCAAAAATGCATACATCGGGCCTAGCCCCTACTATGGACTTCAAAGACGCTTTAAATACGCTGAAGTACCTACCCCCATGGACATCGCCAACAGCGCATATCCTCACAATCCCCATCTCCCAGACCAATAATGTTAGTGTAGGGGGTTAATACATATACTTCAAGCCTGTAGGCCGTTCGCCTAAGCTGTGTCTTCATTTATCTTTTTGTACTGTTTTGGGTGTTGTTGGGTTCGTCACGGTCTCCCCCGTGCAAGCTACGGGAGCCTTTATA
>NJEF01000053.1 GCA_002255065.1 Desulfurococcales archaeon ex4484_204
TGCGCGTACGGGTTGTGGTAGCCGTTCTCATGCATTAATACGGGCCAGGCAGCCATCTCCTCCCTCGAGACACCGTACTTCTCCATGTAATTCCTCATTACCAATGCGTTTAAGCCTGAGAAGCTCACTCCATGGATGAGCTCATAGTCAGCATCTGCGGCCCAAGCTAACCCCCTAGTAACGTCAGGCGTTGGTAGCTCACTTAGCTTCTCCACCCCAACAACAGCGACTACCTGGAAGAGGCCTGAAGCTACGAGCGAGTAGCCTGCAAGGACGGCGGCACCTCCTGAGCCACAGGCTCCCTCAACCTTAAAACCTGAAATCCCTCTAAGGCCTGCTGTATCAGCTATTAAGGATGCTAAGTTTTCCTGCTCAACCAAGCTACTCATCATGTTGCCCACGACGATAGCGTCTGGCTTTACCCCCCCGGCGTCATCTGTGGCCTTCATTAGTGCCTCACTAGCCAGCTCCCTAAGGCTTCTGCTAACTAGCTTACCTACCTTAGTCATTCCCACGCCAGCTACTCCCACCTTCACCATTCCAGCACCCCTAAGTACCGCACTTAATGAGCCCTAAGAGGGCATCGGTTAAGCTGTTATTGACTAACACTAAAACAACGCTCTCGCCAGCACTACACCTACTCAGCACCTTATCGAGGGTTACTATGAGGCATAGATCCTTTATGTCGCTATTAATGCACTCATTAACCACGCTAGCGGTGTTTATGTTGATGTTAAGAGCCTTAGCTATCCTTGCTAAGAGCCTTACACTCGGGACGTAGCCAGCTAAGTATGATACGCCCTCCTTATCTAAACCAAGCTCCTTAGCATAGCTAATAATGAGCTTCTCCATCAAGTTGCTTGTGAGTGCCTTTAGGGAGTTCATGTCTGTCTTATCCGTGAGTGCTAGAGCTAGCGGTATTGAGGTAGAGCCAAACTTAATGAACTTATACCTACCCTGCCTTGAGAAGAGCATGCTAGCTAACCTTGGCACCTTATCATGCTGAGTAATAAATAACAGCACCCTCTCAAAACCGGATCTCTCAGCAATGGGGATCAGTTTAAGGGCTGAGAAGACGTCGGCTACGTTAATGAACTCGCAATCAATGTTAAAGAAAGTCTTTAAGATGTTATGGACGTTAAGCCTCTCATAGTACTTCCCATCTCTAAATGTAAAGATGATGAGGTCAGGACTCCTCCCCCCTCTTATAACATCCTTAATAACGTCATGTATAGCCGTGATTACGTCTTCATCACTGCCGACGTTACCCCTAGGCAGCTTAACGCTACAGCCCTCTATACTAAGCATAAAAAGCTCACTTCAACATTTGATTTATAAAAGCCCTTTTATTGGTTTACTAGGGAGACTCCATGACGGGTTCATACGCTTAAGAAGTATTGTTTAAAATTACCTAGCGTTGTATATTTTAGGTAAATATGGAGGAGGGTAAGAGCACTAATACTGCTATCGCTAGGTACGTAGTTATTGGCGGCGTGTTAGCTCTCCTTATCTACAGCGCTATATTCATAGTTGCTTATGAAGGCAGGATCCAGGAGGTAGCTGAGTTACTCTCCCGTAGCAGGCCTGAGAACGCTGTGTTCATAGTTGCCTTCAGGCTATCGGCTCTTATTCTGCATGTTCTTACTTGGTGGCTACTCCTCTACCCCCTAACAGGGTTGAGGATCGTTAATGTTTTAAGGACGGCGCTGGCAGCTATATTCACGGAACTCGTAATACCGATAGGCGGCGTTACCGAGGTTGCTAAGGTCGCCTTGATAACCAAGGTGGGGGAGGTAAGTGTTGATGCAGCTTTAACAACCCTTCTAACCCACAGGTTCATAGCATCCGTAGCTATTGCGTTAACAACGTTCGTGGCTCTTTACTACATTAACGCACCGCAGGTGCTTTACGTAGGGTTGCTGGGTCCAGCGCTAGTGCTTGTTGCAAGTA
Source organism: Desulfurococcales archaeon ex4484_204 (assembly GCA_002255065.1). Lineage (GTDB taxonomy): Archaea > Thermoproteota > Thermoprotei_A > Sulfolobales > NBVN01 > EX4484-204. The sequence continues at coordinate 1,951 of NJEF01000053.1, forward strand.
ATATACTTCTATGCCTCGTTCCAGCATCCCCTAGAGCAGAGAGGCTTGTCTGTAGGCTAAGTAGGAGGGTATGTCTAAGGGTTAAAGGTTTTTCAGGTAAGTACGTACTAACTTTAAAGTCCCTGGGGGGATCCTATAAATACTTAGCTGTTGCAGTAGTGCTCGCTCTTGGTGAGAGGCTCTCTAACGCGTACTTCGGTATGCACTTAGCCTCCCTCATGGGTGTTAAGCTAAGCTTGGGTAGTGCTCTACTAGCGTTTGACTCACTCTACACGATAATATGGCTCCTACCAGCAATAACGCCCGGGGGCTTAGGGGTGTTTGAAGCTATACAAACAACTCTGCTAACCTACATAGGCATCCCATTAAACGTATCAGCTACGCTCAGCATACTGTCCAGGGCCTTCTATGTAGTTGTTGAGTACCCGCTGTTCATGATATCCATAGCATCCCTAGGCCTGAGCTTAAGGGGTTACCTACGTGAGGTAATAAGGATAGCTAGGCCCGGAGCAAGATCCCGCTGAGGTTAGTAGTTAGATTTAAACGCTGTTAAAGGTATTTCCCCAGGGTGGTATGTTGGTTAATAAGGACGAGATTAGGAGGAGGGTCATAGAGGCCCTTAAAAACACCTACGACCCGGAAATACCTATTAACGTGTGGGACCTTGGTCTAATTTACGGGCTTGAGATAAGCGATGACGGTGTTGTCCACATAAGGATGACCCTAACAACGCCTGGCTGCCCCATAGCTAACATGATAGTCTACTGTGTTGTTGAAGCCGTCCAGGGCGTTGATGGGGTTAGGGATGTCGATGTTGAGCTGGTGTTCGAGCCTCCGTGGGACCCAACCAGGATGACTAAGGATGGGAGGGAGAAGTTTAAGGAGATCTATGGCTACGACATAGTTAATGAGTATTTAAGGCAGAAGGGGTTAGGTGAGGGAGGGGGCTAGCTGAATGCCCATCGAGGAGCATAGGAAGGCCTCGGAAGGTATAAAGGTTAGGTTCTGCCTCATAGTGACCAGCGACTCCATCTATGAGGGAAGGAAGGAGGACAGAGTAACGCCCACCGTTAAGGGTGTTGTTACTCAGGCAGGACACGAGCTCGTTGCAAGTACTATTATACCTAACTCAAGAAAGCATATCTTAAGGAATGTGAGGGAGGGGGTTGGTATGTGTGATGTAGTCCTTATTACGGGGGGTACGGGGTTAAGTAGGAGGGACATTACAGTTGACGTGCTAAGGGAGCTATGTGTTAAAGATGTGCCAGGATATGGGGAGCTCTTTAGGTTGCTGACATACCAGAAACATGGTGTGGTCGCGATAGCGTCGAGAGCGCTTGCTTGCGTTGTAGATAATTCCTTAGTATTTACCACGCCGGGATCCCCTGAAGCCGTTAAGTTAGCTCTAAACAAAGTAATACTACCGGAGATTAAGCACTTGATCTACGAGTTAAGGAGGTAGGTAAAAACGTTAACCTAGTTTACTTTAGTGAGTACTTTATACTAACCTTTGTAGGGGATGTCAGCGTGTCACTTATAGGGCAGTGGCTCTCAACGAATCTTACGAGCTCCTCAACCCTATCCCTAGGTGAGTTAGACTTTATCTCAATTCTAGCCCTAATCTCCGTAAACCCTGCCTTAACGTTGTAGCCCATGAAACCTCTAGGATCGTAGTCACCCTCAACATCTATTTTCAGCTCATCTATATCGACGTTGAACCTCTCTGAGTGGTAAGCCATGACTATGCCTATGCAGCCAGCTAGGGATGCTAATAGAACCTCAGTAGGTGTAGGGCCCTTATCCTCACCTCCAATACCTTTAGGAATATCCTGCGTTAAGGTGAAGTTCCTGATCTTGGTAACTACTGTTGCTGGTTTTACTAGCACCGACGTTGTCTTTAACGTCTTAATATTTCTTGAGACGGGCATCTTTCGATCCCAGCTACTCTTTAATTGCTGAATTTAAGCTTAAACGATATAAACCGATTAAACTATATAAATACTTAAGGATCTAGAATAAGGCTTAGTAACTTAGTTCTACAGAAGTATTACGCCCACTAAATCACAAGCTGTTAATGCCTTAAAACGCTATGAGTATTAGAGAAACATCTCTAAGAGCTATTAAAGCGATAACAGCACATTATCGCTCTAGTTAAAGATTAAACCGGGGCTAGAAGAATTTGATGGGTTGGTATTGAGTGAGTAATGTGTTGCTACCTCTAAGGCAGTATGAGATAATACGTGTGGTGGTTAATAGAGGGGTGGTTAGCGTTAAGGAACTAGCGTCTGAGCTAGGTAAGAGACCTAGCGATATCATGAGGGATCTAGAGGAGCTGTCCGCTAAGGGGTTAATTAGTATATCAAGGGAGAGGAGCTACTTAGTGAGAGTAACAAACCTGGCATTAAGGTACTTAAAGACGGGGTTGCCTGAGGAGGTCGTCCTAAGTAAGCTTATGGAACTGAGGGGAGAAGCTGATTTAAATACCTTAAAGAACTCCTTAGCCCTGGATAGTAAGGAGTTTTCTGCAGCTATTGGGTTGTTAAGGAAGTACGGTGCATTGATGATTAGCGGTGAGCAGGCCAAGCTAGCTAGTAAGGGAGAGGCTAACGCCGCAGTGAGGATTAAAGAGGTTAAGGATAGGATTGCTAGGCTAGCTAGGAAGCCCCTAATTTTCAGGGAGGTTAAGGAGATACCTGGATGGGTTAAGGAGCTTAAGAGGAGGGGTTTTATTAGCATTGAGGAGGCTAAGGAACTAAGGGTTAAACCTAGGTGTAGCACGGTTAGGATGCTTAATGAGGGGAGGATTAAGCCCGCAAGGATCATCACAGTTTTAAAACAGCAGGACATAGTGTCTGGTGCTTGGAGGAATGCAATATTTAAGAAGTACGATCTCAGCATAGATGTACCGACTGTGTATCCTGTAAGGAAGCATCCGTACATTCAGTTCCTTAACTACGTACGGTACGTAATATCATCCATGGGCTTCTTCGAGGTTAAAGGGCCCTACGTAGAGTCCGAGCTATGGAATTTCGATATACTATTCGTTCCCCAATATCATCCAGCAAGGAGGGACACGGACGTATACTTCATTAAGGGGCTACCACCAGCTAGTGAGGATGAAGGCCTCCTTAAGGTTGTTAAGGAGATCCACGAATACGGCTGGGGATACAGGTGGGACCCGCTAAAGGCGTTAAGACTTATACTGAGGACCCACACGACACCCGTCTCGATAAGGACTATATGTGAGAGAGGTGGGGGTGAGTACAGGGCTTTTTCACTAGACAGAGTGTTTAGACCGGATACCCCAGACCCTACCCACCTTATGGAGTTCCACCAGCTGGAGGGGATAATAGTTGGTAGGAGAGTGGCGTTTAAGCACCTGTTGGGATTCTTTAAAGCTTTCGCTAAGTTCCTAGGCCTAGGTGAGGTTAGGTTTAAGCCGGCGTACTTCCCGTTCACAGAGCCAAGCGTTGAGGGCTTTATAAAGCACCCCAAGCTAGGGTGGATCGAGGTTTTCCCAGGAGGTATGTTTAGACCTGAAGTCCTTAAAGCAGTAGGTCTTGAGGGTTACAACGTAGCGGCTTGGGGCATAGGCATTGACAGGATAGCCATGCTCATCTTAGGCATAGATGACATAAGGAACCTCTACACTAATAACCTACAGGTGATAAGGAGGATAAGGGCGCCTAACGTGGTGATGAGGTAGGATGCCCGTCATAGAGGTAAGGATATGGGATATAGAGAGGTTAGTTGGGGAGCCGTTAACCTATAGGGATATAGAGAGCTCTCTAGAGCTCCTTAAGGCAGAGGTGGAGGGCGTTAAAGGGGATACGTTAATGTTTGAAGCGTCTCATGACAGACCCGATCTGTTCTCAGCTGAGGGCATTGGGAGAGCTATAAGGTATTTAAGAAGGCTGACGGTGGAGTCCAGCAGTAGGTACAGGGAGATAGGTTACTCAGACAGCGTTTACTTAGAATTAACGAGGACTCCCGGGTATAGGCCCTACGCGTACGCAATGGTGGTTAGAGGTGTGGAGCTAGATGATGAGGCTTTAAAGCAGCTATTCCAGCTCCAGGAGAAGCTTCACTTAACTTATTGTGGGGATAGGAGGCTCGTCTCAATAGGTCTCTACGACCTCGAAAAGGTAAGCCCTCCATTAAGGTATACAGCAGTTAGTAACGTATGCTTCACCCCGCTAGATGAGGAGAGGGAGATGGACCTACCTGAAATCCTGAGAGCCACGGAGAAGGGCGTTATGTATGCCCACCTAGTTAAGAAGGGTGAGTACCCCCTACTAGTCGATTCTAAGGGCACTGTTCTCTCATTCCCGCCGATAATAAACAGTGAAGAGACTAGAGTTACTGAGGAGACTAAGAATGTGGTCATAGATGTTACAGGGATCGAGCCAAGGCTTATGGCTAAGGCTTTAGTACTCATCGCTACATCTGTAGCAGAGAGAGGTAAGAACCCAAGGATAGAGCTCGTTCGTATAGTTGGTGAGGAACCTAACGAGCCCGAGTATATCATTAGGGGTAGGTACATCAGCCTTGATGGCAGGGTCTTAGAGAAGGTGGTAGGGTTTAAACCCTTAAACCACGAGCTGAAGGACACCCTTTTAAGAATGGGGTATGAGAGGCTCTCGGAACTTCTTAGAGATGTAATGATAGGCCTAGGATTCAACGAGGTTATAAACTTCATGCTTGTCGATAAGGAAATTCTAGCCAGGACATCCACCAGCGTTTTCGTTGAGCTCGAGAACCCCAAGCTAAGGACGTACTCAGCATTAAGGAACTCGTTAATACCATCAATGCTACTAACAGCTTCTATCAACGTAAACAGCTTCGGTAGATTCAAGGTATTCGAGATAGGAGACTATGTAGTGGTTAGAAACGGTAAACCGTTAAACTCCAGATCGCTAGCCTTCTGTATCCTAGATAGTGAGGTAACCTTAACGGACGGCCTAGTAGCTATTAAGTCCATCCTTAGAACTCTAGGTATTGAGTATAGGCTAAGGGAGGCTAAGCTAAGACCGTTTATAGATGGTAGAGCGGCAGAGGTCGTCATCCCTAGTGGTGAAGTCATAGGTGTTATAGGGGAGGTCCAGCCTGAAATACTTGTAAGTCTAGGGATAAATAAGCCCGTCATTATAGGGGAGATATACGTTAACAAGCTACTTAATGTAGTATAATGCAGTAAAACTAGTAAGTCCTAGCTAATAACCTCCTAGCCTCAGCCACGATCTCCTTAGCTAGTGCACTACCTAGGGTAGGTAGTTTAGAGAGACGCTCAGGGTCTGCGGTGGCTACATCGCTAACGGTTTTATACCCGTTATCATAAAGTATCCTAGCTCTAACCCTGCCGACATACCTTATCCTAACCAGGTCGAGCAACTCCTCCTTAACGCCGTACCTGACCCTATAGGATAGTCTGTTTAATACCTTGAAGTGATGTCTTAACCCAGCTACTTCAGCTACTCTCGACGCTGAGTAGGTGAGCCACGCCATAGTATCGGATATTGCGGCAAGATCTCCAGCCCCGACGTTATGGATCTCAACGATCCTGTCCTCGCTGACCTCATTTAACCACTCGTTCATGATTAGCGCTACCTTATATGCTCGAAGCCAGTCATAGTAGTCGCTACCGTATGTAGGCCCAGGTATTAACCCTGAATTAAAAGCTGCCTCAGCCTCACTAGCTAAGCCCTTATAGCCAATAACCCTAACCCTACTGAAGTCAGGCGTCATAGCTAGCAACGTTAGGTAGTACAGGGCGTGAACCTCCCCCCTACCCCGTAGGTTATCTAAAACTATCGTAGCTGTTAGAGGGTCTATGTATAACTTGCTTACACACGAACCGAGCTTAGTAGGCTCTACGGAAAGCCCTCTAATAACCACCATACCCATCTCGATGAGCGAGTCAATAACCCTCTCTAGCGCTTCATCGACGGTAACGTACGTGTTCGCCTTATGGAACGCCAGGGTTTTCGACATGAAGTTGAAGAGATCCCTTAAATTAGAGGCATATCCTGAGGCTATTAAGGCAAGCGTGTGTATCCTAAGGGCTCTCTCACTAATTAACGCGGACCTAACTCCTTCAGGAACTCCCTTAACATACTTCCAGCCCTCCGAGTCGCTCTTAACATCGGCTACTATGGCTTCACCGAAGGGGTCGTACTGAGGCCTTCCAGCCCTCCCGGCCATCTGTTTGTACTCAGCGACGCTAATAGGCCTCATATAACCACCTTCATACCTACGCGTAAAGATTAGCACCCTACGTGCAGGCATGTTTACTCCTGCAGCAAGGGTTGGCGTAGCTACAACAACCCTTATGGCACCATCCCTGAACAACCTCTCCACCACTGCCCTGCTAGCATGCGATAAGCCGGCGTGGTGGAAAGCAGCACCTCTACTGAGGAGGGGCGATAGGGAGATAACTTCACAGGACGGTGAGCCATGCTCTTCCAACTCTTTAGCTAGCTCCTTAACCCTTCTAGCAGTGGGGAGGAGGTTAGCGACTTCATAAGCCGTCTTCTCAGCCTTCCTCCTTGACTGCCTAAATATGATCACCTGGTAGTCACCTATTAAGGCCCCCCTAACCACGTGCGTTACTATATCGCCGTTAACAGGCTCGGTACGGCCATCACTAAACCTGATTAGTTTCCTACGCCTACTGTAGAAGCCCTCAATAAGCTCTACCGGGCGCCAGTCGCTCGCCACGAGCTCCGCGTTAAGCCATTCAGCTATCTCCTCGGGGTTACCTATTGTTGCGCTAAGGCCTACTACCTGCATACCCATGCTTAAGGCCCTAGCCGCTAGGAGTTCAACAACGGGCCCTCTATCGCTGTCACCAATAGTGTGGAGTTCATCTACTACCAGCGTTCCCACCTTAGAAAGCCACGTAGGTTTTAGCCTCAATATGGAGTCTAACCTTTCATACGTTGCCACGATAACGTCATACTTGCTAAGCCACTCACCCGGTTCATCGTAATCACCGGTAGTGATGCCTACCCTTAACCCTATATCCCCCCACAAGCTGAATTCCTCGAACTTCTCGTTAGCTAAGGTCTTTAACGGCGTTGCATAAAGGCCTTTAAAGCCGTTTAAAAAAGCGTTTACTAACGCTATCTCAGCTACCAATGTTTTACCGCTTGCTGTAGGGGATGAAACAACCACGTTCCTGAACTTCGTTAACCCCCTCCTTACAGCTTCTGCCTGAGGGGGGGTTAAGTACCTAAAACCACGTTTCTTAAGCTCCTCCGCTATAGGTGCTGGTAGGTTCACTGACTCCAGGTCTTCCAGTTAAGGTCCCACTAAGAACTATGGGTTTAGGGGTTTAAGAAGTAGGTAGCTCCTCACACCTTAGAGAGCTGCTAGGTGTGGTATTCGTCCTTAAAGGCCCACCTAAACGTTTTGAAGCGCTTAATATTCATAAACCTTTAAGCTATTTAGTGAAGTGGATGATCGGTGCGGTCGTAGCTGAGCGCTGCTGTGATGTTAACGGCGGGCTTCGGTGACATATATGACTAAGGAGAACGCTTTGGTGTTTGCTTACGAAAGAATCAACAAGTACAGCGTGAACGTGTTGATAGCAGCTCTCGAGGCTGGGGGGCTGGACAGGGAGCTAGCGCTGCTCCATATAGGGATCAACGAGGTATTCAGGATCTTAAAACAGCTTAGGGAGAGGTTTAAGAGAGTAATACTAGCGGTACCGTTAATGACTACCCAGGTACCTCCCGTAATTAAGGCGTTAACCCGAGCTACTGAATTAGCGAGGAGGTTAGGGGTGCTATCCATTGCCGGCGGGCCTCACCCTTCAGGCGATCCTTACGGCACGGTACTAGCGCTGGGATTTGATGTAGCCTTCATCGGGGAAGCTGAGGAAAGCCTTACCGAATTCGTTGGTAAGTACATAGATGGCTATGACCCCCTAACAGTTAAGGGAATAGCTTACTGGGACGGGAGTAGGGTCGTTATCACGGGGAGGCGGCTGGCTAAGGATGTAAATGATTACCCACCGTTCTCGGTGAAGAGCTCGCTATTTAACCCTATAGAGATAACTAGGGGGTGCCCCTTCGCGTGTAAGTACTGTCAGGTAAGCTACATCTTTGGTACTAAGCTAAGGCATAGAAGTGCTGAAAGCATTGCTAGATACGCTAGCCTCCTTGTTAAGCGGGGGATTAGGGACATCAGGTTTATAACGCCTAGTTTCCTTAGCTACGGAAGTAGCGGGAAAGGGGTTAACCTAAACGCATTAAATGAATTAGTTGAGAGGCTTCAAGTCATTAGGGAGCGTGGGGGAAGGGTATTTGCAGGGACCTTCCCCAGTGAGGTAAGGCCGGAACACGTCAGCGAGGAGTCCGTGAAGGTAATTAAAGGTAGGGTGGATAATAAACGCATAGTTCTAGGTGCGCAAACAGGCTCCGATAGGTTGTTAAGGCTAATGAATAGGGGTCACGACGCGGAAGACGTGATTAACGCTGTAAGGATACTTAAATCTAAGGATTTCAACGTTGATGTCGACTACATCTTCGGCATCCCGGGTGAGGAGGCAGAGGATGTAGAGCTTACGTTAAGCCACATAGAGAAGGTGGTATCGCTAGGTGGCAGGGTTCACGCCCATGTGTTTCTCCCACTACCTGGGACTCCCTACTCCTTCGCCCCGCCAGGCACTATAAGGCCCAGGGTTAGGAGGGCGATAAATAAGTTGTTAGGTAAGGGCCTGCTTTACGGGCAGTGGATGAAGCAGGAGAGGCTAGCTAGGGAGATAGCTAGGCTACGTGATAGCGGGGTAATAATCATTACGGCTGAAAGAGCCCGTAGGTTAGTAGGTAGCGGCCTGAAGGCCCGTAGCAGTGTTAGCGCCCCTAGATAGCATTCGTCTAACGGCCCACGCACCCCTATTAACAATACCTATAACTTCATAGCCCGGAACGGGGTGTGTTGCTTCATCATTCCTTAAGGCATTAAGCACCTCGTCAAGCTCTATGGAGCTCACCTCAATGACTGTATAGGCGGAACCTATCATTTCGATGACGTGGGCGTCTGAGTTAGCGAGCTTCACGCCTCCATGGTTGCGGAAAGCTATTAATGTGAGGACGTTGGTTATAGGGTCGCTGTTGGCATTAAAGACCTCGACACCGTCCCATATTGGTGCCCTAGCTAGGAACCCCATTCCCAGCCTCACTAGGTCAAGTGGGTGGGCAGGTATTAGGATGCAGTTGTTGTCGTGGGCTACATCGATTAATTCATGGGAGCTCCGCGTGATCTCTATGGGTTCGGGGCATAGCACGAGGATATCGCCTACCTCCGTGCGCACCTCGGAGCCAGGTATTACCAGCGGGTAGCTACCGCGTGCGTAGTTTAGGGCTATCATACTGCCCAGGAAGGTATTGTGATCAGTTATCGATATGACTAAGAGCCCCTTCTCCTTAGCTGCTTTAACTACGTACTTAGGGTGGTCCCTGCCATCGCTCGCCATGGAGTGGATGTGGAGATCGGCTTTAACGAACACAGTGCTTCCTCCTCACCTCAGACCACCTAACTAAATACTTTAACGCTCTCACAGCGTCCTCGGGCGTTTTAAAAGATGGTACCTTAGCCTCCTCCTCAATCATCTTTAAGTGCCTATCACTATAGGATCCTCCAGGACCTACAAACACCAATGGTTTTCCGAAAACCTTAGCATCTTTAAGGACTTTCAACACCTTACCCGGTATGAAGGCGGGTGACTGCATTATACCTATTACTACGACAGCATCAACACCTTCATCCTCCAGGACGATGTTGACCGCAGCTTCATACCTCTCCGGCGGCGCGTCTCCCAGTATATCGACGGGGTTGCTAATAGATGCAGCGGGAGGTAGCTCGGCCTTAAGTCTCTCACGGGTCTTCCTGCTAAGAGTAGCCATTGTTAACCCCTGAAGCTCTAGTGCGTCTGTTGCAAGAACACCT
>NJEF01000054.1 GCA_002255065.1 Desulfurococcales archaeon ex4484_204
AAGCTCTATCAGGCGGAGGCTTTTAGGGAGAGCGCTATCAAACGATACCGAGCTCTACATCCCCAGAATACTCGACTCCCTAGCTTTAGTTACCTAAGCGCTTAAGGTTTTGGGTGGTGGACCGGCCGGGATTTGAACCCGGGGCCTCGCGGATGCCAACCGCGCGCTCTTCCAGGCTGAGCTACCGGCCCACCGCACACTCGTAGGAATAAAAGCTTAAAACCATTTCTATTATGGTCTTAAACATTTAAACACTAAAAATATTAGCTAGTGAGCCTTGCTGACCGATCAACGTTTCTATCTCATCATCTGAATGAACCTTAAACATATCTGCCAGATTTTGTCGCCTGCGTAATGAAGGTTCTTTATAGCTCTTCCCCTCCTTATCCTCGTTATTTCATCCGAACTCATGAGAGCTCTACCCACGGTTAACGGCGACCTCTTTGAAGGCTCCCATACAGCGACTATGTCCCCTCTATTAAATACCTCTACTTCTGTAATTCCGGGGGCCATAACATCCGCTCCGTTGAGGATGTGTTTAACAGCACCTTCATCAACTACTGCATAGGGAAGGGACCCTAGCCCTCCGAGCTTAATAGCTATAAGGGTTGGTATCACCGCGTCCTTCATAATAATAAGCACCGGCACTTCGTTAAGGGTTAGTAGCTCTACATCATTTATGGCTATCCTGTACCCTACCTTACTATCCTTAAACTTCTCGTATAGTTCTAAGGAGGTGTTGAGGAGCTTATTCTTTAGGGCGTTAACCTCCTTTTTCCTTAGGTGGTGATACCTCAGCACCTATCCTCACTCTAGGATTACTGTTACTATAGGGTAAAAGGCTATATCGGTGTAAGGATTAAATAGCTTTATAAATAAGTAACACTTAATGTGGTGGGGACGGGAATATGAGTGACGCAGCACAGAGATTGCTCTCGGAGAACCTAGGCCTTAGAGTACTAGTAAAGCTGAGGGGTGATAAGCTTCTAAGGGGTAAGCTTAGGAGCTTTGATCAGCATTTAAATATTGTGCTAGAGGACGCAGATGAAGTAAGAGGCGATGGGGCTAGGAAGTTAGGTGTAGTAATAATTAGGGGGGAGAACGTTATTTTCGTATCCCCAACCGAGAGGGGGTAATAAGTGAAGGGCACCCCATCAATGGGCAAGAGGAGTAAGGGGAAAACCCATATAAGGTGTAGGAGGTGCGGTAGACACGCATTTAACGTAGCTAAGGGGTATTGTGCAGCGTGCGGCTTCGGAAGGTCTAAGAGGATAAGGAGGTATTCGTGGTCGTCAAGAAAGGTTAGTAGGGTGAGGATAAGGTAAATGTTTAAAACCCCTATCGACCCTCAAAAATGGTAAGGGGTGTAGTTGGGGTTTGACTTTAAAGAAACTAGTTCTAGATGTTCTAAAGCCCCTTAAAGGACCCTCAATTGTGGAGATGGCCCAAGCGTTAACGGATATGGAGGGGGTTAAGAGGGTTACCATAGTTGTCAACGAGATCGACGTTGAGACCATAACCTTAACGATAACTATTGAGGGACCGGATATCGATTTCAGCGATGTTAGGGATACCATAGAGAGGCTTGGAGGAGTTATCCACAGCGTTGATCAAGTTGTTGCTGAATCCCCAAGCATGGGGTAGGATCCTAACGTTATTAGGGGGTAAAGTAGTTCGTAATGGGATTAATTCATTTACTGCTTGCGCTTGTTATAGCTAGGCTTCTAGCCTATCTCTTCAATAGAGTCGATGTGCCAGCTATAACTGCCTACATAGTAACGGGTATAGTTCTGGGGCCATCACTCCTTAAGGTACTTCCAGATACGGCTACACCGGAATATGGCGTCCTTGTCTGGCTATCTCTACTCTTTCTAATGTTTTACGCGGGGTTGAATGTCGACTTCAGGGGGTTTAAGGAGTATTGGAAGGAGGTTATTCTCGTTACTACAGGTGGTGTTCTACTAACGATAGCATTAGTTACACTTACGCTAAGAATCCTAGACTACAGTGTAGCTAGTTCCTTAGTGGTAGCTATTTCAGTTAGCAATACCGCAACAGAGGTTGTAGTAGTAATGCTTGAGGAAGCAGGCACCATAAGCGATATGCTTAAAAGGGTCCTCATAACATCCTCGTTTCTCGACGACATACTCGCCGTCGTAATGATTTCCCTGCTTAAAGGCGGGCTGCTAGCTAGTTCCGTAGAGGCGGTTACGGGTTTAGGGCGCTTTGCTGTACTGTTTATAGCTGTACTAGCACTATCGCTCATCGCTATAAGGCTTGGGCAGAGAGTTATGTATAGAGCTGTTTTCGAGTGGGCACATCTACTAGCTTTCGCCTCAATACTCTTTTTCGGGCTCTCATACCTATTCAATGCCTGCGGTGTTAGCGAGTACTTAGGAGCTTACCTGGCAGGGCTGGTGATAAGTATGCTAAGACTTATACACGACCCAACGCTGGTCTATGTTGTAAGGATTGAGGAGTTCATCTTGAGGATGGGAACAATCCTCGAATTCTACATAATACCCATATTCTTCATATATGTTGGTGCTAAGACATCTATTGTAGCAGTACTATCTCCAGTAGCCTTCACGGTATTAGCAGTGGCTTTTATAGGTAAGCTACTGGGTTCCGGCCTCCCCCTAATAGCTAAGGGAGATCTAAAGAAAGGTTTAGTGTTAGGCTTAGCAATGAATGTAAGGGGGTCGCTAGAGCCTGCAGTAGCCTTCGTAGCCCTGGAGACGGGCGTTATAGATATTAATCTATTTGGTGCTGTAGTGGCTGTATCGTTATTAACATCAGCCCTGGTACCGGTAATATTCTCGCATGCTACGTCAAGAATTGAGGTTTAAACGCGGCTCGCTCTCCATTTGGGTTAGATCCTTTAAGCTAGTAAAACCTCAATTTCTCTTAGTGCCTGTGGAGGTGTTGGAGCTGGATAAGGACCTAGTTTTCAACGTGCTGTCTAGAGCCACCTCAAGGATCTTTTTGAACAGGGAGGTATTAAGACCTGATTACATACCTGACGAACTACCCCATAGGGAGGCCCAGATAGAGGAGCTAGCACAGATCCTCTCGCCTCTACTTAGGGGTGAGAGGCCTAACAACGTATTTATTTACGGCTTAACAGGAACCGGTAAGACCGCTGTTACCAAGTACGTACTTAAGAAGGTGAGCGAGTACGTTGTTAAGCTTAGTGCTCCTAAGTTCCTCTACTCCTACGTAAATTGCAGGCATGAAGATACTACGTATAGGGTTTTAGCATCTCTGGCAAGCTCTTTAGGGGTTAAGGTACCGTTTACAGGTATTTCAACAGCTGAAGTTTATAGTAGAATTAAGAGAGCTTTAGAGGATTATGGGGGGGTCTTCATAGTAGTTCTCGATGAGGTCGACTTCCTAGTTAAGAGGGTGGGTGATGACCTACTCTACAAGTTAACGAGGATTAATGATGAGCTTGTAAGGGCTAAAGTAGCAGTAATAGGTATAACCAACGACATAAAGTTTATGGAGAGGCTCGACCCAAGGGTTAGGTCGAGCTTAGGTGAGGTAGAGATAGTCTTTCCGCCATACGACGCTATACAGCTTACTGACATACTCCGTGATAGGGCATCTAAAGCTTTTAGGGATGGTGTTATAGATGACTCTGTTATTCAGTACTGTGCATCCATTGCAGCTAAAGAGCACGGGGATGCTAGGAGGGCGCTGGATCTCTTAAGGGTTGCTGGGGAGATCGCTGAGAGAAGCGGTTGTGGAAGCGTTACCGTGGAACACGTAAGGAAGGCTAGGGTTAAGATCGAGAGGGACATGGTTACTGAAGTGATTAGGACAATGCCCTACCACGGTAAGGTTGTCCTACTAACCATCGCGTTAGCTGGCGGTAAGTTCAACAGTACCGGGGAGCTTTACATTAGGTACAGGGAGCTGTGTGAGGTGCTCCGTACTGAGGCGGTTACCCAGAGACGTATTAGCGATATAGTGAGCGAGCTTGAAATGCTGGGAATAATAAGTGCGAGAATAGTTAGCAGGGGGAGGTATGGTAAGACAAGATATATAGTGCTCTCTGTAGAGCCTAGCACGGTGCTTAACGCGCTAGCCGGTGAGCCAAGGCTTGGATGGATCGTTAAGAACGCTGGGGATAGATGACGGCTACTTTCCTGTCTACTTCAAAGAAGGTAAGTTAAAAACGCTAATAGTTGGTGTTGTGTGTAGCGGCCTTACCCCGGTAAACTTAGCGATCGATTTAATTACCGTCGACGGCTTGGATGGAACGGAAGCAGCCTTAAGGGTGTACAGGAGGTTAGTCCCCGTAGACATAGTTGTGCTCGACGGTGTTACGTATGCGGGCTTTAACGTCATTGACCCCGAGGTGATGGTTAACGAGGCCGGAGTACCGGTTATAGTTATCTTTAAGCATGACTTAGATATCAACAGGGTTTACAGGGCGTTAGTAAAGCACTTCAGCGACTGGGAGTACCGGTTTAAGGTTATCAAGGAAGTCTACGAGAAATCAAGGGAATATCCAACACCATGGAGACCTATCAGGATAGCTCTGTATAAGATAAGCAGCATAGAAGCCCTAAAGATAGTCACAGATTTACAGAATACCTCACCAATCCCTGAACCATTAAGACTTGCAGACGTGATAGCCTCGGGCTTAACTAAGGGAACTAAGCTGCTAAACCTAATTAACCGGGGTAGGTTAGGTATTGGCGCTTAGTGAGTCTATATAGGGGCATGCTTTCCAGCTATAGCGTAAACGTGTTGTATGCTGGGGGCGTGAGTCAGTAGCCTTACGTAGTAGTGTAGAGATATCTTAATACCTATTTTAAGGTAACGATGATGTTGTTTATCGTCGCTGCTATGAACACAGCCGTTAATATTAACACTGCTATTAGTGTCGTCCCCCTCTTAACAACCCCCCTACGCTCTAGGGTGTACACGGAGAGGGTGAAGAGGCCTGGGACCATGAACTTAACCACCGGGTACCTAAGCACCCACCCATTAAGCTCAGAGCATGCGTAAGTAGAGCATGCAGCATACGTTGTTAAGTAATCGGTAACGTTGAAGACCATTAACGCTGCGATAGTTTTAAACAGCCTCACCTCCACGTCCCACACCCACGTACAGGCGGCTTTTTATGCTTTACACTAGGCTAGCATCATGCTGTGCTGTCAGTAAAGATGTTAGAAGCTTATCGATCCAATAATGTGTGAGGATGTTACAGAAGTAGCTATGAGGGATTAGTAAACCAGTGGCATCCTTTAGGATAAGGGTAAAGGCTTTCAGGGTAGCTTTAAGTGGTGCGGGGGGTGGGATTCGAACCCACGCAGGCCTACGCCATCGGGGCTCCCACCCCTTAAAGGGGTCCTAAGCCCGACCCCTTTGACCTAGCTCGGGCACCCCCGCACCAATCAACTGACTAGCTAAACGTTAATAAGCATTTAAAACTCCTTACTGACCTAAGCTTGATATAGTATGAGTGCTAAAATATTTCATAGGCTGGCCTCTGTTAACGACGTTTTCAATATTTTAAGCGAGTTTCTAAGGCTAGAGCCGCGAGGGGTTATTGAAATCCCGATAGAGGAGGCAGCAGGTTATGTTGTAGCTGAAGATGTTGTGGCACCTCATGACTCGCCACCCTATGATAGATCCGAGGTTGATGGATACGCTGTCTGCTCAACCTCAATAGAGGGCGCTGATGAGGACAGCCCTGCTAAGTTAAGCGTTAAAGGTTATGTAAGGATCGGTGAAGTACCGGTATCTGAGGTAGGTTGCAGTGAAGCCGTTGAGATCGATACAGGCGCGTTAATACCGAGGGGTGCTGATGCAGTTGTTATGGTGGAATACACAAAGCGCGTAGGCGACACCTTATACGTATTTAAGAGCGCTAGTCCCGGTGAGAACATAGCTTTCACAGGCTCGGATGTGATAGCTGGCGAGACGCTTTTACATAGGGGTACGCTGCTAACCTCTAAGGAGGTAGCTGCCCTAGCAGCGGTAGGTATAGGTAAGGTAAGGGTATTTAGGAAACCCGTTATCGGCGTGATATCTATAGGGAGCGAGCTTATCCCCCCAGGTCGTAAACTCCACATACCTAAGGTGTTCGATGTAAACCAGTACAGCATAGCGTCTAGGCTGAGGGAGCTCGGCATTAAGGTGAGAACCTACGGTATTATACCAGATAATGAGGACCTCGTTAAAAGGGCTATAGCTAAGGCCCTAGAAGAGTGCGATGCTGTGATAACTACTGGAGGGACCTCAGCCGGCATCACGGACGTTACGTACCGCTCCGTTAGCTCCTTAGGAACACCGGGGATCTTAATACACGGTATAAAGGTAAAGCCAGGTAAGCCAACGTTCTTCGCCGTAGTGGGGGGCAAGCTAGTAATAGGGCTGCCGGGCTTCCCTCTATCCTCTAGAGTAGTACTGGAGATCCTCGTCATACCTATCTTAAGGAGGGTAATGGGTTTTAAGGAGGGTAATGGGTTTAGGGAGCCAGTCTCTTTTAAAGACCGTTAAAGCACGCCTAGCCTTAAGGGTTAGCGGTTCTAGGGGTTTTGAGAGGGTGGTTCCCGTAGCCTTAATTAAGAAGGGTGAAGATATCCTGGCCTATCCAGTATTTACTAGGTCTGGCTCCATCTCCGTCCTTACATACGCTGACGGCTTCATAAGGGTTCCTGAAGATGTCTGGGTTCTTGAGGAGAATAGTCTGGTTGATGTATACCCGCTAAGCGAGCACTTAACCCTACCCAACCTCGTTGTGATAGGAAGCCATGATTACCTACTTGAGGCCTTAATCCATAAAGCTGCCAGGGACTGCCATAAAAAGATACTGTGTGTAGGCTCGCTTACAGGTCTGTTAAGCGTTGGTAGGGGGGAAGCCGACATAGCTGGAACCCATCTTCTCGATGAGCAAACCATGGAATATAACACCCCATACATAAAGCGTCTAGGCCTAGCTAATAAGGTAGTGCTCGTTAGAGGCTACTACAGGGAGGTAGGGCTCATCGTACCTAAAGGTAATCCTAAGGAGATAAAAGGCTTAGAAGACCTACTGAGGGGAGACGTTTTCTTCATAAACAGAACCAGGGGATCTGGTACGAGAACTCTAGTAGACCTTAAGCTTAAGGAGCTAGCTCGCAAGATCGGGGTACCGTTCAGATCATTAGTGAAGAGGATTAAGGGCTACACCTTAGAAGCGAGAACACATACGGGTGTTGCTGCAGCTATATCGCAGGGTAGGGCCGATGTAGGGGTTGGAATTAAGCACGCTGCTAAGCTATACGACCTAGACTTCATCCTGCTAACACGGGAGGTCTTCGATATAGCTATCAATAGGGACAGTTTAAAGAACAGATGCGTCGCTAAAGTACTTAGCGCTTTAAGAGGTGACGCCCTAGAGGAGCTGCTAAGAGTATTTAGCGGTTATGTAAAGCACGAAAAGACCGGGGATGTAGTGTTAAGCGAGCACTAATCGCTGCCCAGCTTACATACTTAAAAACGCTTCTACCTCATAATTCTACTGGGCCGGTAGCTCAGCAGGAAGAGCGCCGCCCTCGCAAGCAGTAGCTGAGAGCGGCGGAGGCCCCGGGTTCAAATCCCGGCCGGTCCACCAAATACACCCTCCTTAAAACAACAGTTATTCTTTTCAAAGTTAGGTCGTCGGGGGAGGCGCTCTCTGCAGCTGCTGTAAAACATAGTTCCTTATATCCTTAGGCTTAGGGAGTTCCCTAGTTAGCTTACCACCCTCAAGCCATTTAACCATAATCGGCTCTCTACACCTCACAGGGCTCCATCCCCATGGAACAACCTCGTAGTCTAAGACATCGCACCTATACACCATTTTTGCTGCAGGAAGCTTCCCCCTCTTTGTAATGGGTACCCATTTACCTCCCTTAAATAGCTCTACGATATCTAAGCTCATATCGATGGGGCGGGGATACGTTATTAACGTACCGACACCGAAGCCGTCAACTACGTCCTTAAGTAAGGTCACGGCCTTCTCATCTATCCCCCCGCTAGCAAACACCTTAATGTTACCATAACCATGCAGTTTCAATGTCCACCTAACTTCCTCTATGATCTTCCTCAGATCCCCCCTCCTGCTTTTAGGTGTATCAAACCTTACTCCATAGAGCCTGTTCCCCAAAGCCTCCACGGCCATAAGGGCCTCAACCCTTTCGTCATTAAATGTGTCAATAAGCGCTATCCTAGGTACGCCAGGCTCGATGACCTCGTCGAACGCCTTCCATGCTTTAACCTGATCCTCAAAGATTATGATTAAGGCGTGAGGCATAGTGCCCTTAGGCTTAACACCTACTACCTCCTCACTAAACGCTCCTGATACGCCGTCCACCCCCCCTATGAAAGCCGACCTATCGAGCATCGGCGCTATAGCTGGGTGAGCACCTCTTAAGCCGAAGTAAAGTACAACCTTATCCATTGCAAGCCTCTTAATTCTCGCAGCACCTGTTGCCACGGAGGTTGAGTGCCTTAATACACCCAACAGCGGCGTCTCCAGCTCACAGATATCGTAGTACCTGCCCTCAATAATCATGACAGGCTGCTCACCGCTGATTAGCGTTCCTTCAGGTAGTGAGTAAACAGTTAACTCTCTAGTAGAGAGTATTTTAAGGGCTTCCTCAACACCTGCATAAACAGCCCATGAATACCCCCGGGGTAAGCTCCCTGAATGAACCTCCATCCTAACCCTAACATCGCTAAGGCCCTTACTCTCAATTATCTTCTTAGTCCTTAAGAAATAAATGTCCGTGACCTTACCGCTAAGTATATCATCCTCACCGGCAACGTACAACCTCATTTCAATCCCGTATAGTCCCTAAGTACCTGGAACTATTAACGATTATGTATCACCTTAATTAATTAAACCTAGAACTACGTTAAGGGGGTTAGGGCTTAACCTTCCCTTAAACCACTCCATGACTATATAAGCCTCATCAACGCTCACCAAGTTAAAGAGAACGAGGTCGTTAAGCCTCTCCTCTAAGTAACTCACAGAGTAGGTCTGAGCTGCGCACTCAGCTAGCTCAATAACTGTATCACCGACCAGTACAAATTCCATGAGGTCGCCATTAGGACGGGCTACTGTAATGGATGGTAAGTTCATGCGGTCTATCGCTGCCCTTATGATGCAGTAGGAACAGCCCTCATAAACTACTCCTTCATCAACCCTAAGTAAACCTACAGCGTCGTTAAGCCCGCAATAACCCTCGCACTCCTTAAGTAGGTCATCCAGATTTTTAACCACGTATTCCTCCAGTTTCTCAGCACACATTGAGGCTCACCTTAAGGAGCTGTACCGGTTCCTACATAAATTTGGGGAAGGCACATCTAAACCGAGTTAAAGTAGACATTGTAGAGAGCTGTAGAGATTAGCTACTTAAGTATTAGCTTGAAGCACTTTACATCGTAAAGCTGCTCTATCATTATAAATTAGAGCTTAAGCTTCTTACCCGAATAGTGATGCTATTCCTTCCGCTATTTCCTCCTCGCTAACCTCCTCTTTCTCCTCTTCCTCCCCGCCCTTCTCCTCGGATGGAGCAGCTGCAGGGACTTCGTCAACGTTTATCTCCTTCAGCGCTGCCACAATCATCTTCACCTTAGTTTCATCGACTTGTATTCCAGCTGACTCAAGCACCCTCTTAATGTTTTCCTCGTTTATCTCCCTACCAGCCGAGTGCAGTAGTAGTGAGGCATACACGTACTCCATCTCACACCCCACCGAAGTACTGAAGTTAAGAACTATTTAAATGTTAGTGAGATATCCCCTTTAGCTCGCTTAGACGCTTACCGACTTCATCCCTAATTGATTTATACTTCACAATGGTTGCTATGGTGGATGCAGCCCTTTCGGGCATGAGGTACGCGGGTATGTTGTTAGAGTTTAGCTTAGCTATCGCCCAGTAGCTCTCCTCACCCCCAATCATAGCTATAACGAGGGGTTTTGGAAGACCACCCATCCTCCTCACTTCATTAACAAGCTCACTAGCTATTACGGTAGGGTCGGTGACGGCTGTCTGACAGTATATAGCTAGCACGGCACCTACCTCCTCATTCCTTAAAGCAGTCATAACAGCCCTAACGTAGCCTAGGTTATCTATCATCCCGGTTACATCTATGGGGTTCCCTAGGGCTGCAAAGGAGGGAAGGAACTCCCTAACCTCATCAACTAACGACTTAGGGCTCGCCTTCAGTCTTATGCCATTCTCCGCTAGCACATCGGTAGCAACAACACCTGCCCCCCCACCATTAGTAACTATAACTAATGGCTTCCCGTTGTATGGGGGCAAGCTCGATAGAGCCCTCGCCCAGTCGAATGCCTCCTCAACGGTGTTAGCCTGAAGTATCCCTGCCTGCCTGAATAAAGTCATGTAAAGGGCTACGTTACCTGCTAAGGAACCTGTGTGTGAGGCAACTGCTTTAGCCCCCACCTCAGTCCTCCCCGCCTTAATAACTACTATAGGCTTCCTCCTAGATACCTCCATTGCGACCTCCATGAACTTACGCCCATCCTCCACCCCCTCAAGGTATATCAAGATCACGCTAGTGTTAGGATCGTTCTCTAAGTACTGAAGCAGGTCAGCATCATCGATATCGGCCTTATTACCAATGCTAATTATCGATGAAACACCTATTCTCTCGACTATTGTCATCCCCATTAACGCTATCCCCAGAGCACCTGACTGCGTTATAAACGCTACCTTACCAGGTATTACGTTAGTCGGACCGAAGGAGGCGTTGAGCCTTGATGGAGTATATACCATACCGAAGATATTAGGCCCTAAAACCCTCATACCCCACTTCCTAGCCCTCCTCACCAACTCATTCTCAAGCTCTACATTACCTACTTCCTTAAACCCGGAGGCAATAACTAAAGCAACCTTAGCCCCCGCACTACCTGCATCATCAATAACATCGAGAACAATTCTAGCAGGTACCGACACAACAACTAAGTCTACGGAGCCGGGTATGGACTTCATGGATGGAAAAGCCCTTAAACCTAGGATCTCGGTAGCCTTCGGATTAACCGGGTATACCTTACCTTTAAACCCGTAATTTATTATATTAAATAAGATCTCGTAGCCTATCTTACCCGGCTTTCTTGAGGCACCCACAACAGCGATTGACCTAGGTTTAAATAGAGCTTCAAGAGCTTCCAACACTTCACCCTATCTGAGTCTTTAATACGAACTTTTAAACGTAGTGCTGGGAAGCTCGGCTACTCCTGCTCCTTAATGCTGAAGCCCTCCCTCACGACTGTATCCAGCATTTCCGTGACCACCTCCCTTAAAATGCTTGTAGCCTTAACCTTACCTATCCTGAAATCCTCGTATATTTCATCCCACGTCCTTCCTTGAAGGACCCTGGAAAATACAATAATGCCCTTGCTATTCCCTAGCTTGCATGTATTACCTGTGAGGATGAATTTCTTAGTAAGTAAGGTGACGGCATCGCAAACGGATTCAAAGGTCATTACTCCTTCGATGTATGTCTTAAGCCTCTCTAATTGTGTACTAGTAAGCACTATCCTCTCAGCAAACTCGTTATTCCTTAACTGCTTACAGAACATCAGCTTAAGGGCGTCGGGCTCAAAATCGCGGTATACAGCGTGTAGGCTCTCAAGAAGCTTTATAGTAAACTCCTTACTTCCCTCCTCCACTAGCTGTGTCCATTGCCTACTTAATGGGCGTATTACAAGTGCTGTGTACTCGCCGCTAACGGGGTTTCTATCAGGCGATACGTGAAGCACTCTAAAGCCGTTCTTTAACCAGAAGTTAAGGAGCTCCATTGTTACACCAAACCCTGCCCCTACCCAGTCATAACCTCTCTCAGAGGCCTCACTAACTATCCTCTCTAGGAAGTATGACCCGATGCCCATTCCTTGGGCGTTAATGTGTACAGCTATTCTGACAACCCTCCACCCAACACCCTTCCCATACTCTTTATTCCTTAAGTGCTTAAGGAGCCTGTCAGGAATTATGTTTCCAGGTATGTTACCCCCTTTTAAGAGCTCCTCAACTATATCATCCGGGATGCCGCCCTCCTCAGCGAGCTGTGCAACGGCTACGACCTTACCCGTCCCCCTAAGCCTTAAAGCCCTAATACTGTGATGAGGTGCATCAGCTATCCTGCCTAGGTCATCAGGCTCATTTCTGTAGTGGGCAAGCACTAAGATCCCGAAAAGAGGTCTTAAAATACTCTCTCCTTTCGGAGAGAACAGGTAGTTCGGGTCGAGCCTTAAGTATTCGAAATTCCCCTTCTTTATCTCCTCAAAATCCCTATCATCAAGCTGGTCAGGCTCTGCATCTAGTAGTAGGGCATCGAACTGAAACTCCTCGATGGGGTCCTTAAGTGAGTACCTTATCGGTTCCTCCATCTCGTATATGACGAGCTTAGTGCTGGGGTCCTCCCTTAACCTTTTAAGAAACCTTACGGAGAAGCCCCTGCCAGCGCCTTCATAGCCATGGATGGTTGTGGCGTACACCGACCTAGGGAACCTCCTCCATATCTTATGTAGTAGGGGGACAGGGATCCCCGCTGCCTCATCAACAACTACAGCGTCAACACCGAGTTTAAGTACTATGTATGGTTGCCAGTACTCTATGCTGAACCTATCGCCTTTAATCTCCATGATCATGTCCCCCTTCCTTACAAGCCTGTGCTTAATACCTAGCTTATCCAGCGCTTTAACAGCTAGCTCCATAAGCGATTGAACCGAGAACAGCTCCCTTGCTGTTACAGCGACCCTTACCTTGTTCTTAAATTTAAGGAGGTACAGTATGAATCCCACTATGCCTATGCCTATAGCTGATGACTTACCTCTACCCCTATCAGCTATAACCACGATCGCAACGTGCTTACCCTTCTTGACCTTAGGGGTTAGGCTCTCCTCTATAAGCCTTATAACGTTAACCTGGTCCTGAGTTAGAGCTAATTCGTAAAGACCCTTCTCAAATAGGGGTTTCTCAGGGAATTCTATCTTACCCAGCCTTGCCTCAGAATGGGTCCTATAGAACCCGTTCTTAACAAGCCTCCCATTATCAACGTTAAATATGTATATCCCGCGATGCTCTTCAAGCTTCCTAACGAACCAGTCTATGAAGACGTACCTAGGTTCAGGGTGGTTTGGCACGAGGAGCCCTAGCCTAAATATGGTCTTCCTCCTACCCCACTCAGAAAGGGGAGGAGCTAGAAACACCACTAAACCTCCTCCCTCAACTATACCTAGAAGCCTTCCAACATCATTAGGTTTTAAGTCGTTCACTAGATCCATTACCAGGACCTGAAACGTGGAGCCCAGATATTTAGCGCTTACCTCATAAACAGAGGTAGTTAATTTAAGGCATTCCCTTCTCGAAATTACCTTTTTAAAGAGCTCCGCCCTTAACCTTGCATCCGGGAACTCGTCGTGGTACACATACAGGACGTTAATTCTTTCTCCCTTCCTTAACCTCGATACTAACCTCCCGTACTTATCGATAATATCGATAGCTATGCCCGCTAACTTTATGTAATCATTGCCTGTAAGTACTATTAACCTCCTCTGCCTAGCATTAACTACCTGCCTTATATCCCTCCTTAAGTAATCTAGGAACTTAGCATATTCTTTATTAACTACCTGCCTAAGCCTACTCCTAATTAGCGATAGCTTAGGTAGCTTATCCTTTGAATCCATAAGCACGCCCTACCTCTATCGCGCCTGCTATCAGTTAGGGGAAAGCCTATATCACCATCTTCTTCAGCTCCTCGTACGTCTTGCGGTACCTCTCCATTACATCCCTAGTTAGGGAAGGCTTAACTACTTTCAGAGCTGTGAGGAAATGCTTCATCGATATGGGTCTAGGCTCGAACCTCTCCCTTAACGCCAATATGACGGCTTCTCTTACTAGTGCTTCTATGTCTGCTCCTGAGTATCCTTCTGTTAGTTCTGCTATTCTTGGTAGGTCTACGTCGCTGTTTAGGGGGACCCTCCTAGTATG
>NJEF01000055.1 GCA_002255065.1 Desulfurococcales archaeon ex4484_204
ACGTTCAACATCCTTAAAACCCTTAAAGCTAGTCTAGGCATTATAGGGTAGAGCATTACAGCGATGTATAGTGAAGCCTTAAAGCATAGGCCCAGTGCTGTTCCCGCTTCATCAACACTCTCTTTAACTCTAGCCCAGGGGGCCTTCCTATTTAAATACTTATTACCTTTCTCAGCTAGTTTAACTACTACATCGGACGCAGCCCTCAGCCTTGCCCTATTCATAAAAGCTGTGTAGCTCTCCCAGGACCTATCTATGGACTCGTCAAACTCCCTGTCTAAGGGGTCTAGACGAATTACCTTTGGGATACGACCCTTAAAGTGCTTCCATATTAGCGTGAGCACCCTATGTATGAAGTTACCTATATGGTCGTTTAACTCGCTATTAGTAATTCTTATAAACTCAACCCATTTAAAGTTGGTATCCCTATCCTCAGGGCGCATCCTTATTAAGGCATACCTCCAGTAGTCCGCTTCACTAACTATTTTTAACGCCTCATCGATCCATATGCCTACCCTCCTCCTCTTACTAAACTTCTGGCCCTCGAACATTAGGTACTCCGTTGCCGATATTATCGTTGGAAGGACGTAGCCGTCGTTGCTTGCTAGTAGCATAGCGGGTAGTATAACCGAGTGGAACGGTATGTTATCCTTACCGATAAAGAATGAAGTTCTCGCATCAGGGCTCATCCAGAACTCCTTCCACCTCTCCCCTTCCCTCCTCCTCATGAAGAACTCTATAGTTGCTGAGACATAGCCTAGAAGGGCATCGAACCAAACGTAGATGGTCTTATCGTTAGCCCCAGGGAATGGGGCTTTAATGCCCCACTTATTATCTCTCGTAACAGATCTAGGACTTAAACCTGACTTAATCCAGGACACCGTGAAGTTCCTTACGTTCTCATCTAGGCACTCGTTATTTAAGGCCCAGTTAAGGATCTTGCTCTCCAGCTTATCAAGCCTGAAGAACCAGTGCCTTCTAACCTTAAACACGGGTCTTGAACCACAGAAAACGCATTGAGGTGATACGAGGTCCTGCGGATCCAGCAGCCTTCCACACCTATCGCACTGATCCCCCCTAGCGTCAGAGGCCCCGCAGTAGGGACATATGCCCCTAATAAATCTGTCAGGTAGGTATATACCGTCCTTAGGGCAGTAAGGAACTATTTGGGACCTGCTTTCCATATACCCGTTACTGTAGATCTTCATCATTAAACCCCTCACGAAGTCCTTATGCACAGGGGATTCCGTCCTGCTGTAGTTATCGAAGGATATACCCCACTCCCTCCACAGCTTAACTATGTATTCATGGGCCTGGTCAGTGAGCTGTTTGGGATGTATTCCCTTCCTAATAGCCTCCACCTCTATAACGGTTCCATGTTCGTCGCTCCCACTAACAAATACCACTTCATGACCCCTCATCCTTAAGTACCTAGCAAATACGTCGGCGGAGAGCACGCTACCAACCATGTTGCCTAGATGCGGCACGGTGTTTACGTACGGCCATGCGGATGTTACCACCCATTTCAATACCCTAACACCTTGCTCATAAAGTCATTTACTCACTAGATTATTAAGTCTGTAACTCTAATCACCTTACTAGAGTGTGTCCTTCTAGGTAGCTGGGGGTGTGGTGGTGTAGTTGAGGGATAGGAAGATCCCCATATACGCTAAGTACCCATTCCTAGTACAGCCCGGCGAGTACATAGCGCAGTACTTCGGCACTGAAATACCGGTAGCTAAGTTAATAGAGGTCGATGAGTTCGCTAGAAGGGCTCTAGTAAGGGTTAAGGCTAACTTAAAAAACATGAGATACAGCGTAGCAACTAAGGAGGTTGTTGAGGTGCTATCATTTTACATAGGTTTAATGCTCACAGCTTCCTCAAGCAGGTGGGCACTTAAAAAGTATATAGATAGTGAGGCTAAGAGGGCGTATTTATTCCTTAAAAACGATGATGAGAAGCTGGTTGAGTTCATAGCTAGGAAGATCGGTCTAAAGGCTGAGTATCTAGGGACCGAGGCAAATAAGTGCGGACTGGCTGTAGTTGTAGGGAGGGATACGCTATCTAACAAGGACTACGTCGAGTGCTATCAGTACAGGGTTACTATCCCTAGCTACTTAGTAGGTGCTGAAAAGCTCAGCACTGACCCTAAGTGGAAGCTGGTTAATAGATACGTTAAGGGGGGCTTCGTATACTTAAGCAAGAGGGATGTATCAAGACTCATTGAGGAGTATTTAAAGAGGTACCTCCTGAAGGTTACCGAGGACTTACCCCGTGTTGTAGGGGGTAGTAAGGACGTGCTAGGCAGTACATTCGCTAACCTAAGTAGGAGGGTTAAGGAGATAGTTAAGGAGGTTGGCGGGCCCTCGGAAGAGCTGGAGGCGAGTGAGGAGGTAGCTAGGGGCGTTATACTAGAGGAGCTATTCCCGCCATGTATTAAGGATCTTAAGAACTCTCTACTTGCGGGGGAGCACCTAAGCCATCACCAGAGGTTCGCATTAGCTACATTTCTACTAAACATAGGTGCTTCAGTAGAGTACGTCTTAGACTTATTTAGGCATGCACCGGACTTCAATGAGAGGATAGCTAGGTATCAGATAGAGCACTTAGCAGGGTTAAGGGGTGGGAGGAAGAAGTACAGTATGTATGGCTGCGATAAGATGAAGTCCCTTGGTATATGTGTTAGCGAATGCGGGGTAAAAAACCCTCTTCACTACTACCGACTACAGGTTAAACGCTACCTAAACGAAAAACAATACTCTCATAGCCAGGGGTCTCAGAGCCCTCAGGTACGAAGAAGGTAAGTATGTTATCGCTAACCACCTTGTATTCATAACCTACATCCACCTTGATAATACTACTCCCCTCAGGAAAAACCCAAGTAACTACGTAGTCGTACTCAGCGACCTCGCTTTCATAGCTATCTTCATATATGTTGTCGCCATCTCTTAGCTTACCCTTAAACCTAACTAGGTACTTAATGTATGGCCTATCCTTAGAGCCCGAGAAACCTATGTCAACGCTTACTACCCTAGGATAGACCCTCTCATTATTTATTCTAACATCTTCAGCATCAAGGAAGAGCTGCATGTTTCTTCTAAGAGTAGCTAGCTCCTTCGCATACCCCCTCTTACTCCTCACTAGCTTAAAGTATTCCATGCCCGGGTCTAGGTATTCAAATATTATGAGCTGTGTAACGCTGCCATCCCTACATACGTTAAAGAATCCATGAGCGTAAATAGGGATCATACCGGTAAAACCTTTCTATCCTCTTTAATAACCCTTAAAACAACAGCTGTAGAGGTATGTTGCACTCCGTTAATAGAACCTATCCTGTCCAGCAGCTCGGACAGCTCCTTATGATCTTTAACTAGAACCTCTAATGCGAACGCCCACTCCCCAGTTATATCATATACTACCTTAACTTGAGGTATGGTGAGGAGTTCCTCAACAACCTTATTGTAGTTTTTAATATCTATGGTAATAAAGACCAGGGACCTTAACCTATACCCAAGTACCTCAGGATCTACCTCAGCAACGATCCTCTTTATGATCCCCCTCTCCTTCAACCTCTTAACACGCATGTAGACTGTTGAAGGACTTATCCCAAGCTTCCTTCCCAGCTCAGAATAGGTGAGGTCGGCATTCTCTTGAAGTATCCTAAGTAGCTCTTTATCTATGTTATCAAACTCCATACCTGGCAATAACTACCACCAATATAAAGAGCTGTAAATGTAAATAAAAATATTTCTATTAAGCCTTTGGAGCTAATAGATATTTAACACTACCTCCATCAACGAGCGTGAAATATAAGTTAAGCGGTAAATCGTTCCCAAACTTTAATTCAATGCTCTCGGTAACTCCCGCTAGGTCAAGCACTTTAACTATGTAGTCCTCATCGTATACGCATTTAGATGGCTCCTGAACCTCCATATCAATGATCGAGCCCCCAACCTTCGATAACCTTACCTGGACACCCCCTTCAGCAGCTTTAAGGTATAGGTTATCGCTGTCCTCAGTAACGAAGGCTATCGATCCCACCCCCTTGAGATCCTTTATAGCTGTTCTGAACGCATGCGACACGATTAGTGCCCTCACCTTAAAGTCCAGCTGGATCTCGGGAATTTCAGTGGCTGAGACCTCTATACTCCTGTACTTGTACCTCTTAATCCCGGTGCCCTCAATGATGAGTTCATAGAACTCGTCGTTAGCTAGTAGGACGAGCTTATCTGTCTTCTTAGGGGTAGGCAGGGTTTTGAGGGTGAAGGTGAGGTTAACACCAACACCTAAATTCCTTGATATGCTATACTCTAGGAACGCGCTTGACGGTATTGAGATGTCTATTAAGGCAACTTTAGCCGGGTCGAGAGCCCTTACTAAAAGACCCTCATCAGTGAACGTGAATAATGCCTCATCAACTATGTTACCTAGTACTTCAAGGACTATGAGGAACGCCTTAGCGCTAGGATGCTCCAGCTTAACTATGGGCTCTATCGACAAATCCAAACCCGCGAATTAAATTAACCCTTAACTAAAAAATTTTAAGTAATGCCACCTACTTAGAAGTGAAGTGATGAAGAACACTCGGATCTGACTGGTGAGGAGCCGTGTGAGGGCTGATTAATTCCGAACTCCTACCCTTAGCTCTACTCATTAAATTAGCTGTAGCCAACTCCTTAAAGAGGTTAAAGCCTATTCTAATCTGAAAATACTTATAAGAGTGCATTATCCTTTAGGAAGGGGTGGGTATGTCACTAAGCGAGATCGAGGAGGAAGCAAGAAGAATAATAGAGGAGGCTAAGGAGGAAGCAAGAAGAATAATAGAGGAGGCAAAAGCAGTGGCTCAGATGTGGAGGGAGAAGGAGATTAAAAATCCATTGACGGATGAGGAGGTCAGCGAAGTAGTTAACGAGTTTAAGAGGAGGTATGAAGCGCTCGTAAGGGATTACGAACTTAAGGAGAGGGGTATGAAGGAGAGGTATGCTAGGGTTAAGGACGACATAGTAAATGAAGTAGTTAGGATAGTAGCTGGTGTGTAAGGGGTGTTAATCACTACACCCGAGAGGCTAGCTTACGTAAGGGTCTTAACGATTAAGGACTCCGCCAACACGTTACTCAA
Source organism: Desulfurococcales archaeon ex4484_204 (assembly GCA_002255065.1). GTDB lineage: Archaea > Thermoproteota > Thermoprotei_A > Sulfolobales > NBVN01 > EX4484-204. Next base: position 5,121 of record NJEF01000055.1, read on the forward strand.
CGAGCTTCAATCCCTCGGAGTTATCCACCCAGAACGCGTTGCTAAGATACCTGAGGAGGATAGGGTAAGGCTTCAAAGGGAGCTTGAAGGGTTAAGGAAGCTTGAAAGCATTGTAACCAACTTCGAGACCCTTATTAAGAAGCCCAAGCTAGTAGAGGTTAAGGAGGTCATCGAGGCCGCAGACCTGGGTAAGTACGTTAAGGATTTGCTAGAGAGGCTTAGCAGAGCCTATGAGAAGGTCACAACAATCGAGAGTAATCTAGAGAGGCTTAAAGAGGACCTAGCAGAGCACCAGAGGTTAATGCTCGTTCTGAGGGCTATTAGCTCGGACCCGGAGCTCGGAACGAAGTACTTAGACGACATAAGCTTTCAGGGTTTAATAGTGTCCTCAGCAACCCTCCTAGGTAGTGAATCCGGGTTTAAGAGCTTGGAAGGCCTCATTAAGGGTAAGGAACTGGATATATACGTAATCAGGAGGTTGCAGCTTAACGAGGATACCTATACCTACATAATCGCTGGACCCGCATACTGTGTAGAGGAGGTAGTTTTTCAGGCAAAGAAGTTTAACGTAGTGAGAGTCGCTATACCCTCTAAACACGTTAAGGTTAAGGAGTTTCTAAGAGATGTTGAGACCAGAGTGAACCTCATTAAGCAGATGATCAGGGATGCAACGGATAATCTAAATAAATTATTAAGCACTGCAGTAAACGACATCGCTATCGCTAAGATAGTGAGTAAGCTATGGGGGGAGCGCGTTAACGTACTACTGGAGGGCTTAGCTGGGGATTACTTAGTAGCTATTGAGGGCTGGGTACCGGTTGCACAGCTACTACCTTTAGAAAATCAGTTGTACTCTAGGTTAAAATACGTGTACGTAGCTAAGGTAAATACTAAGGCTAACCCCCCAACAAAAATGAGGAATCCTAAACTGTTAAGACCGTTTGAGATGATAACTAAGATATACGGCATTCCAAATTATAAGGAGTGGGACCCCACACCAATCATTTCCTACTCGCTGCTACTCTTCTTCGGTTTAATGTTTGCAGACGTCATATACGGCGCCGTAATGTTCGTCATAGTTAACTTCATATTAGAGAGGACGGGCCTCATCGATAATCCCTACTCTGAGGGTTACCTAACCTTCAAGAGGATACTTACGTTTCTCTCCGTATCCTCGATGCTGTTCGGCTTCCTATCCAATAGCTATGCGGGCTACTCCATAACCTTAAGTGATAGCGGTATCGCGTTAAAGGTCTCCACGGGAGCGGCATCTCAATCCCTCCTACCCATTCTTAACCCTATGTTCTT
>NJEF01000056.1 GCA_002255065.1 Desulfurococcales archaeon ex4484_204
TAACGGGTAAGGTTAAGAGGGGTATCGGGACGATCCGTCAAGACCTCAACATATCTATTCGGGGCGGTGAGAAGATCGAGGTTAAGGGTGTGAGTAAGCTCGAGATTATTCCTAAGGTAGTAGAGTACGAGGTTATTAGGCAGTTAAAGCTCCTTGAAATAAGGAGCGAGTTGTTAAGAAGGGGTATTAAGGCTAGCGATATGACTAACTCCATAGCTGATGTTACCGAGGTGGTTAAAGATACTAAATCAAGACTTATTAGTAAGTCCTTAAGGAGAGGGCTTAGAGTTTACGTACTACCCCTTAGAGGCTTTAAGGGTGTTCTTAAGATAGAGGTTCAGCCTGGTAGGAGGTTTGGCACGGAGTTAGCCGATTACGCAAGAGCTTGGGGAGGTGTTGGTGGGTTGATACATAGCGATGAACTACCAGGTTACGGCATAAGCAGTGATGAGGTTGAGAAGATTTACGAGGTCCTAGGGCTAAGTAGGGATAGGGATGCGTTCGTAATGGTTTTAGCGGATAAGGAGAGGGCTAAAAGGGCGCTAAGTGCTGTAGCTGAGAGAGCTAGATATGCTTTAATAGGGATACCTAAGGAGACTAGGGGTGCTAACCCCGACGGTACTACCAGGTACCTCAGGCCTCAGCCTGGAGCAGCTAGGATGTACCCCGAAACAGACGTTCCGCCAGTACGTATTACAGCAGAGGTTCTAAATGAGGCGTTAAAATACGTCCCGAAGAGCCCTGAGGAATTATTAAGGGAATTAACTAGCCAACATGGCCTTAGCAATGAATTAGCAGGCGAGCTTATCAGGGACCCCAGCATAGGTACGTACCTCGACCTCGTAAAGGAGCTTGGAGACGTGGTCCAGCCGAGGGTGATAGCTACTACCCTTATGATACACATTAAGGGACTTAAGGCCGATGGTGTTAACGTCGATTTAATAGGTACTGACGATATTAAGGAGGTGCTTAGATTCGTTGGGGAGGGTATTGTAGCTAAGGAAGCTATCCCCGAGATCCTTAAAGAAGTCGTAGCATATAGGGAGAGAGGCGTTAACGTAGGGGTTAACGAAGTGGTAAAGAAGTATTCAAGGATATCAATTAGCGAGTTAAGAGACATCATCAGGATGGTTATTAGTGAGAACAGAGACGTAGTGTTAAGTAGGGGTAGTAGGGCGTTTAAGTTAATTATGGGGAGGGTTATGGCTACTGTTAGAGGGAGGGTTGATGGAGGCCTCGTTGCTAAGATAGTTAGGGAGGAGCTGGATAAGGTGTTGAAGTGATTCACTATGGAAAGTCCCTCAAATTAAGAAGCTATCGCTGCGCGTTTAAAGTGGTTTGCATGGCTCTAAAACACACATTCAAAATCCTAACTCGGGCTCCTGCAAACGTGATTACCACGGTAATAAGTAATATAGGGTTCTTCATACCTTTATGGGCGTCTTACGAGGATCTACTACTTAAAAGCGAGAGGGAGGGTATAGTAAGGATTAGGTTAGGTGAGTTTAGCTTCTCATTAAGTACTAAAGTAAACCTCACTAAGAGGGGTAATGAAGACGTGATAGTTTTAGAAGGTAGGAACGGAATTCATCTATCAATAACCTTCATGGTCAGGCAGAAGAAGGATTGTTCTGAAGTGAATTGTGAGGTGCTGGTAAGAGCCGGCTTCTTCAGGGAGATTAAATTATCAAGGTACTTTAAGGAATTCGTAAATAGCTTAAAAGGTTCACTGTTTGAGTTTCTAAGAACGATAAGCGAAGGTAAAGGTTTTAGGTTCGAAGGCAAAGAGTTGGGACAGGAGTTTCTTAATCCAAGGTTATTAGAAGATAATATCGTACTTAGCTCAATATTAACGAGATCTCGCCTTAAAGAATCCTTTAACCTATCTTTCAACGGCTTTAAGATATTGAATATGCTAGAGCAACTAGGGGCTAGGTACAGAGAAGGTGTTAAATACTTGAGCATAAAGAGCATGGTAAACATAAAAGTATTGCTAGTGAATGGCAAGATCAAAGGGTTTAGAATAGACTCCGGAAATTCCGCACTCAACGGTAGGGAGGCTCTGGCGTACGTAATGAACCTAGGAGAAGTTAAGGGCAGGTGCTACGTGTTTGATGTCCCTAAGAGCGTGGTTTAGAGCTCTACGTATTATAGCTCTTAACGAGGTATTTTATGAATTCTATTAACCTAGATACGGCGCTTTTTAGCAATAGCTCCCCTCTACTACGAGATGCATGATCGGGTCTTCCAAACGCTCCAGGACCGTGCTTACTTGCGGACTCCTTAGTGAAGACATGCACCTTAGGCCTCACCGTCAAGTCAAGGCTGTGCCAGAAGTTGTTATACAGTCTAAAAGGTTTTTCGGGGGATGAGGGCTTACCCTCTAAAGAAATGTTTAATGCTAATGCTAGGCTTGTTTCAATCTCATCAGCGTGAAAGAACTTCGTTTTAAATAATTTGTTTATGACATCACCTATTAAGTCCCACAACGTTATTACCGCTATAACCCCTCCTACTTCCTCAGCTACATCCCTCGCAGCTAGCCTTAATGCATCCGAGTTCCCGTAATGCCCATTAACTATGACTACGTATTTCACCCCCCCTCTTACGACAGCCCTTAACACGTCGCCCACATACTTCGCGAAGGCTTCGGTGCCTACGGATATTGTGCCCTCGTAAGCAGCCCACATGCTGCTTAGTCCATACGTTACAGGCGGGAGTTTTAACACCTTGAGATCGCTTAAGTCCTCCCCTGCATCTTTCGCTCTCTCAGCTGTTAGGGAGCATATACTATCAGCTAAAATATAGTCGGTTCCTAGAGGTAGGTGAGGCCCGTGCTGCTCAACGCTACCTACGGGTAAGAGAGCTACTACCTTATACCTGTTAATAAGGTTTCTAAAATGCGTCCATGAAATCCTATCCCATGAAGTCATAGCAGCATCGGCACCTTCAGCGGACTTTCCTTAACACCCTTAGGTATAGGGAACGCGTACTTAACATCGATGAAGTTCTTTCTAAGCTCCACCACTCTTTCCTTAACTTCGTGAGGCTCCCTACCATTAATTATGAGCATCCTCATAAGCCTAGCTACCTCCTTAAAATCGCCTTCCTTCATCCCGAATCTTGTCATCTCCTGAACTCCCAACCTGATCCCGCTGGGGTCTTTAATGGCTTCAGGGGGGTCCCAGGGGAGTAGGTTCTTGTTAACTATTATGTTAGCCTCTTCGAGCTTTTTAGCAACCTTAGCACCCCCTCCTAAATCTCTGACATCAATAACTATTGTGTGGGACTTCGTGAAACCTAGGTTTTCTGCGAGTACTTTAAACCCCTCGCTAGCGAGGGCTTCAGCAAAGGCTCTAGCATTCCTGACTATCTGACCTGCATACTGCTTACCAAAGTACTTCATCTCTATAGCGGTAACTGCAAGCGCTGGCAGTCTATGGAGGTGGTGATTACTGACAAACCATGGGAATATTGTCTTAGATATACGCTTATACAACTTTTCATTATCTAAGAATATTAACCCTCCCTGCGGTCCAGGGAATGTTTTATGGGTTGATGAAGTAGCTACATCAGCTCCTTCATGGATAGGGTTAGGCCATGCCTCACCAGCTATAAGGCCTAGTACGTGAGCTACGTCGTGGATCACCCTGGCATTAACTTCATGGGCAGCATCGGATATCTCCTTGGTTGGATGAGGGAAGAGATAGACGCTGGCACCTAGGGTAACGAACTTAGGCTCTACCTCCCTAATTAACTTAACAGCTCTATCGACATCTATGTTCCACGTATCGAGGTCGAAGGGTAGCTCTATGTGCTCTATTCCCAGAGCGCCAAGCGTTCCGAACTTCGTGTGGGAAACGTGAGCGCCTGCCTGAACCGGTGCTATTAAAGCTTTATCCCCGGGCCCTGCAAGGTTTTTAAATACAGCTGCGTTAGCTATGGTCCCGCTTATAGCTCTAGGCTCAACAAACCTCACCTTCAGTAGCTCGGACATTAACTCCATGACCAGCAGCTCTATCTCATCCGTGTATATGTTACCTTGATAGTACCTCTTCCTAGGTTTGCCCTCAGCATACCTATGCATCATGTCCGTAAAGTACGCAGCCTCAGCAAGTGGTGACATGACGTTCTCAGAAGCTATTAAGTTTATACACTCAAACCTCCTCCACTTATTATGCTTCCTCGTTATCTCAATAGCCCTCATAAGCTCCTGGGGTAAGGACATGCGACCACCAAAAACTTTAGTAGTTAATAGTGTTTAAAAATGCGTTATCGGGCACCCGTTTTGAAGGTGGACGGAGATTATGTTTAGAGCGCTACATTTTTAATAGTATGATTCTCGGTAAGCTCTCAACGTATATAACTACGACCTTAACCTCGATATCCGAGGCCCCTAAGACCTCAAGATCTTTCCTAATAGCCTGTAGGTACGTCACCCTATTATTAATGCTTTCAACCGCCTGCTCCAGCGAGCTTACCTCCTGTTCAGGTGTTGGGTTAAGTATCAGCCTTGTATTCTTAAAGTCTATGACGTTAGGAAGTGTTGAGGGGAGCTCTCTACCCAGCTTCGAGAGCAGCTCGCGTATCTTCCTCTCCTGCTCAGCTCTAATCCTTACCTCCTCTAACTTTCTAAGTAGCTCGCCTAACCCCTTTCTTAGTTCATTAATCTCATCGTCGATGCTCTTAATGAACTCCTTTAATGAACTAAACTCCCTCAGAGCTATAACCATTGGCTCACCAATTTAAGTATTCTGGAATGTATTTAAAACTTAAAGACTATTAGACCGGCGGTGCCCATGATGATAGAGCTATTTAAGGGGGTGGCCAAGTGATTGGGAAGTTAACAGTATCGGATGCACACGCCCATGCATCAACGATAGGCCTAGGTGCGGCACGTATTGCAAGCAAATTTAAGGAGGCTGGTGGATGGTTCATAAGTTTTGTATCGCTCCCACCGCACTACTACGGCTTAACCCACTCCTTTGAGGACATAAGGAGGTCTATAGATATTCATGTAAGGCAGTGCGGTGAGGCAATGAGAGTGGGAATTAGGGTTGCGTGCATAGCGGGCATTCACCCAGCCGTAATAGATAAGTTAGTGAGGCTGCTGGGTCCTAGCAAGTATGACTACCTAAGGAGAGGAATCCTCAACATCATAGAGTATTTAGTAGGGCTTAAGGTTAGGGGCTTAATAGATGGTTACGGAGAGTTCGGAAGACCTCACTACAAAACGCTGCCTACATCAATAGTCTTCAATGAAATGATCATGATTAAGATGCTTGAGGTGCTTAGAGATTATGGAGGCGTCCTCCACCTCCACTTAGAGCAGGGAGGGAACATATCGGTTGACTCAATAAATACGGTATCGCAAATGCTTAAGGCTCCTAAGGCCAAAGTCATACTTCACCACTCAACCGTGGCTATGGCTATAAGGGCTGATAAGCACCACATGTCTTCAACCATAGTTGGAAGAAAGGATGGGTTAAAAGAGCTGGTCATTAATCGGAAGCACAAACCGGAGCTGGTACTTGTTGAAAGCGACTTCATCGACGATCCTAAGAGACCCGGGGCTGTGATGTATCCCTGGGAGATAGCTAGTGAGGCTACCTCCTTAATTAGCGAATATAGAGAAGCTGAAGAAAGCCTCTACAGGATCATGGTTGACAACGTATCTAAGGTATACGGTGTCGATCCCTACTAAGAGCAGCTAACTTACCTAACACCTAGTTGCTCTTTACCGAACCTAGTCAATGACACAATTCTTACGTTCTCCCTAGCTGAGGACACCGTAACAAACCCCCTTATCTCAAGGAGCATTAGGTACTTCATCATGTCAGAGTATGATATGTCGAATTCACGCCTTAATAGCTCAAATAGCTGGTTATCTTTCATGATACCGCCGTTCTCAGCCAGGGCCTCTATTATCCTCGCTATAATACTTGCTGGCGATCTAGGTAAAGACAAATCCTAGTCCCAGTGACACTTACTAATTGAATTTAATAAAGGTTAACATAACCTACCGCTAGGTGTTAAATAATGGCTAATGTCATAACCCAACTCATTAGTGTACTCAGCCATAAGTTTCTAGGGGCTAAGACCTATAGGTCGCTACAAGAATAATATGTATTAATGGTCTATATAGGTGTGAGCGGGTGGAGGAGGCTTCTTGGTAGTTTCTGCCTAGCTCTACGTCCCCACTCCTCATAGAATCTAATCATTTCAATGGTCAGCGATGGAGCTACAACCTTTAAGGCGTTAAGTAGATGCTTCATGCTAACATACTCCGTATCCATATTCTCCCTTAGGGCTCTTAAAGCAGCTTCTCTTACTAGTGCTTCTATGTCTGCTCCTGAGTATCCTTCTGTTAGTTCTGCTATTCTTGGTAGGTCTACGTCGCTGTTTAGGGGGACCCTCCTAGTATGTAACTTCTCGAACCTACCCGGCCTAAGCAGAGCAGGGTCTACTAGGTCAGGCCTGTTCGTAGCACCAATAACAACAACGTTCCTGAGCTTCTCTATCGAGTCAAGCTCCGTGAGTAACTGGCTTACAACCCTCTCCATAACGTGGGTATCCCCGTAAGCGCCCCTTATCGGCGCTATTGCGTCTATTTCATCGAAGAACACCACGG
>NJEF01000057.1 GCA_002255065.1 Desulfurococcales archaeon ex4484_204
ACGATGAGGCTAGCTATAGAGAGCGGCGAAATAGACATTGCTTGGAGGACTTTAAGGCCTATAGATATTGAGGACATTAAGAAGAAGGGGGCCCTACAGATAATAGAGGTTCCCGGGGCGTTCATAAGGTACATGATACTCAACACGAAGATGAGCCCTACAGATAACGTACTGGTTAGGAGGGCTATTGCCGCAGCGGTTAATAGGGAGGAGATATGTAAGAGGGTGTTCATGGGCACGACGGAGCCCCTCTTCAGCTTAGTACCCATGGGTATGTGGAGCCATGAAGACGTGTTTAAAGAGAAGTACGGCGACGGTAACGTAGAGTTAGCTAAGAAGCTCCTTAAGGAGGCGGGCTTCAGCGAGAGCAATAAGGCTAAGATAGAGCTGTGGTTCACGCCAACGCACTACGGCGACACCGAGAAGGACCTCGCACAAGTCATTAAGGAGCAGCTTGAGGAGACCGGGATGATCGAGGTAACCATAAAGAGCGCTGAGTGGTCAACGTACGTAGACTACGCTAGGAAGTCTATGATGATGATAAGCCTGTTCGGCTGGTACCCAGACTACATAGACCCCGATGACTACACGACGCCATTCCTGCACTCAGAAGCTAATAAGTGGACGGGCTCAGGGTACTCCAACCCCAAGGTCGATGAGCTCCTGGATAAGGCAGCACTTGAGGTGGTTCAGAGTAAGAGGGCCGAGTTCTACAAGCAGGTTCAGGAAATCCTCGCTGAGGACTCACCCGTGATACCGCTAATCCAGGGTAAGCTATTCATAGTAGCTAAGCCCGGTATCGCTGGTATAGTGATGGACCCAACGATGCTGTTTAGGTACTACCTAATATACTGGAAGAGCTGAAAGCAGAACACCTCTTTTTAAGTTCATTAAAGCATATCTTACCGCTACCTAAACTATATTGCTAATGGTGGTGAGCAGGAGTGTCCATAGCGAGGTTTATAGCTATGAGGGCCCTCCTCGCACTACCCACCATCCTAATACTGCTCACCATAGTCTTCTTCGTAATGAGGATCATTCCGGGGGACCCCATAACGGCTATGGTTGGCATGAAGGCCCCTCCCCAAAGGATCGAGGAATTGAGGAGGATGGCGGGGCTGGACAAGCCCATATACGTTCAGTACGTGGAGTACCTCTCAGGTGTGTTTAGAGGGGACTTAGGGCGCAGCATGATATGGGGTAGGAGGCCCGTTATCACCGAGATCCTTGATAGGTTCCCAGCCACGCTCGAGCTAACGATATCGGCCTTCATAGTGAGCATCGCGATAGGCTTTGCTACCGGGATGTTCGCTGCTAGTAGGAAGGGCAGAGCACCCGATACCGCTGTTAGGTTCTACGGGATCCTCGCGTGGACCCTCTTCATACCGTGGTTCGGCATGATCCTCCAGTTGATCTTCGGGGTCTGGTTAAGGCTCCTACCCGTGGGTTCAAGGATCGATGCAGGCCTCGAACCCCCAACCATAACGGGGCTTTACGTAATCGACAGCGTAATTACCGGTAGGTGGGATAGCTTCGTAAGCGCTGTTAAGCACCTCGTCCTACCATCAATAACCCTAGGGGTTGTCCTCTCAGGTGCGTACACCAGGCTTGTTAGGAACAACATCGTCGACGTACTGAACCAGGACTTCATGGTTACCTACAGGGCTATGGGGTTCCCCCCGCCTAAGGTCCTGCTTAAGGCTGTTAGGAACGCCCTCATACCGTTGGTAACCATGATGGGCCTCCAGTTCGCCCTACTCCTAGCTGGCGCCGTCCTAACGGAGACCACGTTCTCGTGGCCAGGCATGGGGACCTTCCTCCTCGAGAGGATAATCTACGTTGACTACACATGCGTTCAGGGAACCATAGTGTTCTACGCCATCTTCGTTGTCGCTATAAACTTCATCGTCGACGTGATATACGCCCTCATAGACCCTAGGGTGAGGTACTGAGGTGTTAGGTATGCTTGCTGTGAAAGCCCTCCTGAAACCGCTTTCATGGGTCTTTAGGGGGAGGTACCCCGGTAAGGGCTTCATAGTCACCGGGCTCGTCATAGTGATCCCTGTAGTGCTCATGGCCGTCCTAGCCCCCCTGGTGTCCCCCTACAACCCTATAAAGGGAGGCCGTGAGTGGCTTAAGCCGCCTTGCCCGGCACACCCGTTCGGCACCGATAACCTGAACAGGGACGTCCTCTCAAGGGTTATCTGGGGTTCTAGGGTAGTCCTAGCGGTAGTGCTTACCTCAGCCCTGCTATCAGCGTCTATAGGGATACCCCTAGGTCTGTTCTCGGGGTACGTTGGCGGTAGGGTTGATAGGGTCGTGTCCCTATTCATGGACGCTATGTACGCGTTCCCGGGCCTCATACTAGCTATAGCTCTAGCGAGCGTTCTAGGGCCTAACATAATTAACGCAGCCATCGCTATATCCGTCGTCTACATACCCACCTACTTCAGGATGGGTAGGGGGCAGACGATGCAGGTTAAGGCCAACCTATTCGTTGAGGCAGCAGTCGCTGCGGGGGCATCGTCGTGGAGGGTCTTATTGAAGCACGTGCTCCCCAACATAACCCCCACACTAACGGTGGTAGCCACCATGAACATGGCCGACGCAATACTTACCGAGGCAGGCCTTAGCTTCTTAGGCTTCGTGGTGACACCGCCAACACCTGACTGGGGCTTCGACTTAAGGGCTGGCCAGCCCTTCCTCCTATCAGGGTACTGGTGGCCATCCCTCTTCCCAGGAGCGTTCATACTGCTGTTAAGCTTAGGGCTCGGGCTCATAGGTGAGGGACTCAACGAGGTTCTAGCACCTAAGGAGTACAGGATTTAAGCTACGTGCCGTTCCAGTTAAGTGTTTAAACCGCTACTTAATCTAGGAGCTAGCAGGTAGGGGAGTGCTTCTTAAAAAGAGTCGGCAAGGCATAGACTGAGCTCTAGTATCAGGGAAGGGGGTCTGGGTTAGGGCTTTGAACATGGCTGCTGCGGGGTCTAAGAGCTCGACCTTTTCTACAGGTCGTTGGAGGCTAAACCCGCTGTTCCTCGGCCTGTTAAACGCTCCCTAACTCGTTGAGGGCTTAAGAGGTCTGCGGCCTAGCCTATCATGTAGCTCGGCACAGCTACTACGGGAACTATTGTTAGGGCTGCCCCTACATCCTCGTATTTAAACCTCTTAGTTAACTCGTTAACTAACCCAGCATCGTTAGCCGCCTTAACCATGTCCACGTAGTAGACGACCTCTTCCTCGGGGGCTTCACCCTTACTCTTAGTGAGCCTCCAGAACCTCCTGCCCTCATTGACAGCTACCCCCCTCCTCCTCTTAATGACGTCCTCGGGGGCTGTTCCCGTCCATAGGCCTTCAAGCAACCTTAGGTTGGCTAGGTATGTGTCCAGGATGCTGTAGTCAGCTATCCTTAGGTGTAGCTTTAAGCTCTTGTTGTTCATCTCAACGGATGTCTTGATAGTGTTTATGGAGGCGCTCCTTAAGCTACCCCTAAACCTCTCTCCGAAAACTATTACTGGGGATACGTAGGTTGAGGCCAGGATAACCGTCTCAATAACCTCCCTGGTATACGTGCCTAACCCGCTCGCTAGGTACTCAATGAGGTCCCTAACCTCCTTAACCGGGTAGTAGAGGTTTATTATGGGTCTTAACACCTTACCCCTTAGCTTAAGGGATTCGTGGACCGATGGAGACGCACCGACATTCCTGTACCTAAACCTGTTCGATAACCACCTAAGGAACCTTAAAGACCTCTCCTCGCCAGGGTCTACGAGGACTACGCCCCTCAGGTTCTTAACTATCGCAGCATACCTAGAAAAAGATGTGGCCATCCCGCATACCGTGAGGGAGTGGCGGGGCGGGTTAATAAGCACCGAGGCTAAGCAGTAGGATGCTAGGTCACCTAGCTGGGTGCTTGAGGGCTTAAGGGAGCTCCTTCAGCTGATGGTGGTTCCATCCCCACTTAAGTGGGCTTTTGCATAATGGTTGAGGGGGTTATCAGGCATGGTGTAGTTAAGTAGGGCTTAACTACACCCCGGTAGATTTAACCCGCCTCCATAGCTGCTAAGGTGCTTAACGGAGTTCATGGCAGAAAATTACGGCCTTAAGGGCGAGTACTGGTAATACCTGTTGGAGACCGCTCTATAGTGCTCCGCTCCCGGTACCTATATAACTTAGCCAGTACTGCATGGGTACGTAATGCACTGGTTCACCTACTAGTTGATAGCCTGGGTCAGCCCTAGCGAACCTCATCACTTCCTCAGGGTCTCAAGCGGTCATCACGTCTAGGGAGTCGCCTACGTGGGTGAGTGCTTAGAGCTATTAAGGGTTGCCCTAGCTCTCCACTACCTCCTACACCTCCACAGCACCGTGAACCTAGCGATCGTGAAGGCCAGCACTACAGCAGTTAGTGCTACGGCATACCCTACGGGCAGTACGTGCTCTTTAAGCACGTTATACCTTATGACGTCTAGGTAGCTAACTACTACCATGGCTGAGATAGCTATTAGAACGTCGGTAACGACGTTAGTAAACTTCGTTATCGATACCCACGGGTTGTACATAAGCATCGGGTACCTCCGCGATACCGCTATAATGGCTAGGGGGAGGGCAGCTATTAGTACGAACGCTGCTGTAACCCCTACGAACGCTGCCTTACCAACGAATACGTCTGGGGCCCCCTCAGCGTTAAAGTGAACAGCTACGGAGCTTGGTAGGTCGCGGTAACTGCTCAGGAATAGGGCTAGGGGTGTTAGCGGCATTATCAGGGCTAGGCTGAGCCTCCATAAACTCCCCCTAGGTACCTCAATGGGTTTAAAGCCTGACCCCTTAGCTGGCGCCATAGTTGAGTAGTACTCCGCTAGCCTAACAGCCCTATAGATGAAGAACGCTGTCCCCGCTAGCACGCCGATAACTATGTAGTACAGGTACGTTAGGGTAGCGCTGGTGAGGGCCCAGACAGCTATCGATGAATAGCCAACGACTGCGAAGACTGCCCCAGCCTCCCTGTTAACCCTAACCCATACATCCCTGGATATGAAGGCATACCCTATCCTGAACCCGAATAGGGGGTTTAACGGGATCTTATGGGCTAGCAGGTAGAGTAGGAGGCCTGTAGTGCCCACGATGAGGCCCGGGGCTACCCCGCTTAAGCTACCCATCCCTAACCCCCGTAAATAACCCTGCTTAACACCTTAATTATTGAGGTCATCTCATTATTAACCTCGTTTAGAACCCTAATCCCTAGCTCGGTGATCTCGTAGTACTTCCTCGGTATACCGCCTCCTTCAGGCCTTGCCCAGAAAGACCTTATCAGCTTGTACCTCTCGAGCTGTTTAAGGGATTCGTAGACGGTGCTCTCACTAGGGCTTAGGACCCCGTTGGTAGCCCCCCTAATCTTAGCCATTATTCCGTAGCCGTGCATGGGGCCCTCTCTCCTTAACAGGTTTAGGATGACTAGTGAGTACGTCCCGGACCTTAAGTCTTTGAGGAGCTTCCTCCTAGCTCTCTCCTCGGAGCTCAATACACCTCACTCGACCTTAAGATGTCCTCCCTATACCCCCTGGGGTTAGCCAACCTAGCTAGGGCTGCCAAGGCTGCCGTGTATGCTGCACCTGATGCTGCGTTGGTTAACGTCTTAAGTAGGGATCCGTGGAGGGCTATGTTAGGTAGCGTGAGCACCGCTGTTAAGGCTAAGCCCGTAATAACCGCTGTAGCTACTACGCTAAGCCCTAACCGCTTATCCAGGAACTCGTGGAGCAACCCTAAGAGGGCCCCGAGTAGCAGGAGGAGTATGAAGGCGATGACCCCTGAGACGGCGAGCCCTATGCTTAGGTACGCCTTTAAAGCCTCCTCAGGCAGCGGCATGCTGACGAAGCCCTTAACCTCCCTTAACACGGCCTCTACGGGGGGCAGGGTTAGGTACGTAATCGCTGCTGTTAAGGCCCCCGAGACCCCCCCAGCTATTAACCCATTACGGACGTACCCGCTCTCCGCCAATCAGCCATCACCCCGAGCGAGATAGCTAGTAGGGGGAGTGCCACCGCTGTCAGCCCTCCGTAGAGGGCCGCCATGGTGATCGCGCTCCCAAATAGGTTGAAGTACCTAATAGCTACCCCTGCTGAGAAGTTCATTAGTGAGTGTATTAGTGAGAGGCCTACGTATTTGGGCAACGTACCCCACCTACTAGACGATAGTATGACGGCGCTTGCCGAGTGGTACAGGGTGGTTATGAACCTCTCGTAGGCCCCAACGATAACGAATACCGTGCTGTATGGGAGGCCTGCTAACGCTGTTACTACGAAGTTTAGGGTTACTAGTAGTGCTTCACCAGCGCCGAAGCCGTACCCTAGCCAACTAGCCTTCAGTGAGTCCCTATACTTGGTGAGGGCTATTAACTTAAGGCCCTCCTGAAGGAAGCCCGAGAC